>JAZOSA010000128.1:0-6093 GCA_045656905.1 Bacteroidales bacterium | reverse complement strand
CTTAATCGTTGGTTTCGCACACTTCGACGGAATGCCAGTTGGTATCGTAGCTAACAACCCAGCATATTTTGCAGGTGTTCTCGACATCAACGCATCTCGTAAAGGCGCACGTTTCGTACGTTTCTGCGACGCTTTCAACATTCCTATCATCACATTAGTTGACGTTCCTGGTTTCTTGCCTGGTACAGTTCAAGAATACGGCGGTATCATCGCTCACGGTGCTAAGATGTTGTTCGCTTACGGTGAAGCTACAGTTCCAAAAATCACTGTTACAGTTCGTAAGTCATACGGTGGTTCACACTTGGTTATGGGTTGCAAGCAACTCAGAGCAGACATCAACTACGCATGGCCATCAGCAGAAATCGCTGTTATGGGTCCTTCAGGCGCTGTTGAAGTCCTCGACGGTAAAGAAATCGCAGCTATCAGCGATCCAGCAGAACGCGCTGAACTCGTCGCTAAGAAAGAACAAGACTACCGCGATAAATTCGCTAACCCATATGATGCAGCTAAATTCGGTTACATCGACGACGTTATCGAACCACGCAACACTCGTTTCCGCATAATCAGAGCTTTACACGCTTTAGAAACTAAGAAAGATACAAATCCTCCTAAGAAACATTGTAATATTCCACTCTAAAAATTAAGACGATGAATACTTTATATTTGTCTTTATTAGCAATGCAAGAAGGTTTACTGACCAAAGGATGGGTCGTTACTATCAGCGGTTTCTTTATTGTTATTATCGCTTTGATAGTGTTGTACCTTGTCTTTTCAGGATTGTTAAAACTTCTTAACATGGATTGGAAAGCCATCTTCAAAAAAGACAAGAAAAAAGATAAAGTGGAAGTCGCTAGTGGTAAAGACATAGAAACAACGACAAACGACGATGTCATGGTGGCAATAGCTATGGCATTGTCATTGTCGATGTCGACAGGAGTTCATGATGAGGAATCAGACATCATCACAATAAAAAGAGTGGAACGTCGCAACTCGCCATGGTGCTCCAGAATCTATGGAATGAATAACAACATTAATTAAAAATAAGAGGAATGAAGACTTCTAAAGATAACAAAGCAATACAAGACGATGTCATCGCAGCAATAGGCTTGGCGTTGTCAATGTCGATGGAAGTTCATGATGAAGAATCAGGCGTTCTCACAATCAAGAGAGTACAGCCTCGTTACACTTCACCATGGAATTCTAGAATTTTAGGAATAAATAATTTAAACAGATATTAATTATGAAAAAGTTTAAGTTCACTATAAGTGGAAAACAATATGAAGTAGAAGTTCAAAGCTTCGAAAACGACAAAGCTCAAGTTGTTGTCAATGGCACACAATACGAGGTTGACGTAGAACGCGAAAAAGAAGAAGCAAAACCAGTTATCGCTCCACGTCCAAAGGCAGCTCCAGCTCCAGCAGCAACTCCATCAGCAGCTCCAGCTGGCGACGCTAATGGCGTTAAAGCAGTGGCTCCACTTCCAGGTACAATCATGCAAATCTTCGTTAATGTCGGCGACCAAGTGAAACGCGGCGACAAGATTTTGATGTACGAAGCAATGAAAATGGAAAACAACTTCCTCGCTGAAACAGACGGCGTGATAAAAGATATTAAAGTTAAAGTTGGCGACAACGTTCTTCAAGGTGCAGTTTTGGCTATAATAGGCTAATATTTTTATGAACCCTAAGCAAAATACAATAAGAAGAAAATCCATCGTCATACTCGCACTCGTGGCAGTGCTCTTCGTGCTTCACGCTCTCGTTACATCTAACACAGCAATGGCTGAGCGCGTATTCACCGACAACGCTACTGAAATAGCAGTGACTCCGGTAAATGAAGAATCTACCATAGGTCAGGATTTTGCCGATGGATTATACAACTTTATCGCTTTTACAGGTTTTAAAAACGCAACAAGAGGCAACATCATTATGATTCTTGTTGCGTTTGTATTTATATTTCTTGCCATTAAATATGACTTTGAACCTATGCTCCTGATACCAATCGGTACGGGTATTATAATAGGTAATATTCCATTCTTACAGACATATACCTTCGGTCTTAGTGATGCCTTGTCGCATCTTCAAGAACTTGCGGATCAAGGACTTCTGCAGTCGAATTTGCAAGAAGCACAAGCGCTGATGGTAAGTCTTTTCTCTGGCGAGAATATTAAATTGGAACTTGACGAAGCTATAAACCGCTTCAATGAAATGTTCGCCTCTGGCTCTATCGTATTGCCTGAAGGAATGAACGAAACTGGTGCATTAGCAGCGATAAATGAAGCTTTTAAATTGAATATTCAGACAGGTATCTATCAAGAAGGTTCCGTTTTGAATTATCTCTATTTCGGCGTCCGTCAAGGTATCTATCCTCCGCTCATTTTCTTGGGCATCGGCGCGATGACCGACTTCTCATCATTGATATCACAGCCACGCCTTATGATAATAGGTGCTGCCGCGCAAATCGGCGTCTTCTTGACATTCATCGGTGCTGTGTATCTTGGTTTCGACTTCAAAGAAGCTGGTGCTATCGGCATCATCGGCGGCGCTGACGGTCCAACCGCGATATTCTTGTCGTCAAAGATGGCTCCTCATCTCCTCGGACCTATCGCGATTGCAGCGTATTCTTATATGGCACTCGTGCCACTCATCCAGCCTCCTATCATGAGACTGCTCACAACACAGAAAGAACGTGTCATCCATATGAAAGCGCCTCGCGCTGTAAGCAAGACAGAAAAAGTCTGCTTCCCTATCGTGGGACTTCTTTTAACAACATTCATCAGCCCTTCAGCATTGCCGCTGCTCGGTATGTTGTTCTTCGGTAACTTGTTGAAAGAAAGCGGTGTGACAAAACGTCTTGCTAATACAGCAAGCAACGCTCTCATCGACATCGTCACAATATTGCTGGGCGTCACTGTTGGCGCTTCAACACAGGCTGACGTATTCCTCACCAAAGAGTCATTGTTGATATTTGGTTTGGGCGCATTGTCATTCATGATCGCTACAACAGGCGGTATCTTATGTGTTAAGTTTATGAATCTCTTCTTGAAAGAAGGCGACAAAATCAATCCGCTCATCGGTAATGCAGGCGTTTCTGCAGTGCCTGACAGCGCTCGCGTCTCTCAAGTGGAAGGTCAGAAATACGATCCGTCAAATCACCTCCTCATGCACGCAATGGCACCTAACGTAGCAGGCGTCATCGGCTCAGCAGTGGCAGCAGGTGTATTGATGAGTTTCTTTATGTTATAATAGAACTAAGAACTTTGAACTAAGAGCTAAGAACCTAAAACGTTCCATAGCCTTAGTTCAAAAGCCTTAGTTCAAAAGCCAATAGCCTTAGTTCAATGAAAAAAGTCCCTCATACATTTGTTATCGTTTTCTTTATAATAGTCGTCGCTGCTGTGATGACATGGTTCGTCAAACCTGGTTTCTACGTTAAAGAAAACATAGTGGAGAATGGTGTAGAAAAGACAGAGTTACAGTTTTATTACCAAGACCAATTACCAGAACAATACCAAGACCAATATCATTCAGAACCACAGACTTGGCAGATATTCTCTGCATTATTCAAAGGATTTGAAAAACAAAGTTCCATCATAGTTTTCATATTGATAATAGGCGGAGCCTTCTGGATTATGAATAAGAGCCATGCCATCGATATGGGAATATTTTCTTTTTTGAAATTTACCAAACGTCTTGAAAATTATAGGTTTATAAAATATCTTGGCGTTGATAACATAATCATCGTGCTGGTAATGTTGTTGTTCAGCTTATTCGGCGCGGTGTTCGGTATGAGCGAAGAATGTATAGCATTTATCATTATCGTCATACCTCTAGCAATATCAATGGGTTACGACTCTATCGTGGGTGTTTGCATGGTTTATGTCGCGGCGCATGTCGGTTTCGCTGGTGCGATATTGAATCCGTTTACCATCGGCATAGCTCAAGGAATAGCGGAGGTGCCACTCTTCTCGGGAATCGGTTACAGAATATTTTGTTGGGTGATTATCAATATCGTGACAATAGCATTCGTTTTGTTTTATGCTAAAAAAGTGAAACGTAATCCTAAGTCGTCGATGATGTACGACGATGACGCTTATTGGAGAACGCATGTCGTTGATGGTCAACAGGAATATGAAAACATAAAGACAAAACAATCGTGGTACGTCTATGGAATGTTGCTCGTTGCGATGGCGATATTTTCATTCTATTATCCTAAAACAACATTGACAGTAGGAAATGCTTCATTTACAGCACCATTCATACCAATATTAACGGCGATATTTGCTATTGTCGGACCATTGTCATTAAGAAAAACTGTCCATAACTTCATACTTTTAATATTGCTTTATACGATAATTTATCTCATCGTTGGCGTTATGGGTTATGGATGGTATGTGATGGAAATCGCTACTTTATTCTTAGTGATGGGCATTGCCAGCGGTATGGCTATCGGTAAGACTGCCAATGAGATAGCGAAGCTTTTCATTGAAGGTATGGGTGATATTTTATCAGCAGCTGTCGTTGTTGGTCTCGCCGGCGGCATCGTGATAATACTTCAAGAAGGCGGAATTATTGATACTATTTTATACGGTTTGTCGAAATCGATGACCGATTTAGGAAAGATAGCGTCGGTGGAAATTATGTATGCGATACAGACTATCGTCAATGTAGTAATTCCTTCAGGATCAGCGAAAGCGGCGATAACGATGCCGATTATGGCTCCATTTAGCGACTTAATCGGAGTGTGCCGTCAGGCAACAGTGATGGCGTTCCAGTTCGGCGACGGTTTCACCAATATGATAACCCCGACATCAGGAGTTCTTATCGCGGCACTTGGCGTAGCGAAGATTCCATATCAGAAATGGTTTAAATGGGTCTGGAAATTCATCCTGCTGATGATAATATTAGGAGGTTTGCTCTTAATCCCAACAGTGACAATGAGTCTTGAAGGATTTTGATTAGTTAGGAGTTGGGAGTGGAGGGTTCTAAAAAAAGTTCAAAAGCCTTAGTTCAACAGCCTTAGTTTTTTTCTATCTTTGCATTTCTAGAAAAATTAATATAAAACATCATATCATGAACGAAAAATTAAAACAAAACGATCTTCCATATTTAGTAGCAGATATGTCTCTTGCTGACTGGGGAAGAAAAGAAATTGAAGTTTCAGAACACGAAATGCCTGGTTTGATGGCACTTCGTAAAAAATATGGCGAAGAAAAACCTTTAGCAGGCGCTCGCATCAGCGGTTCTTTACACATGACAATCCAAACTGCAATCTTGATTGAGACATTGGTCGCTCTCGGCGCAGAAGTACGCTGGGCAAGCTGTAACATCTTCTCAACACAAGACCACGCAGCAGCAGCTATAGCAGAAGCTGGAACAGCAGTATTCGCATGGAAAGGCGAGACTTTGGAAGATTACTGGTGGTGTACAAAAAGAGCTTTGACATTCGCCGACGGCAAAGGTCCAGACCTCATCGTTGACGATGGCGGCGACGCTACATTATTAATACATAAAGGCTACGACTGCGAAAACGACCCTTCTCTCTTGAATGTCGCTACAACAAACGCTGAAGAAGAAGCTCTTATGTCAGTCATCAAAGCTACTTACGAAGAAAATCCTAACTTCTGGCATGAAGTCGTCGCTAACTGGAAAGGCGTTTCTGAAGAAACAACAACAGGCGTTCACCGCTTGTACCAGATGAAAGAACAAGGCAAACTCCTCGTTCCAGCTATCAATGTTAACGACAGCGTTACAAAATCAAAATTCGATAACTTATACGGTTGCCGCGAATCATTGGCTGACGGTATCAAACGCGCTACAGACGTTATGCTCGCTGGTAAAGTCGTCGTCGTTCTCGGTTATGGCGATGTCGGTAAAGGCTGCGCTCACTCAATGCGCTCTTACGGTGCAAGAGTTATCGTGACAGAAATCGACCCTATCTGCGCTCTCCAAGCTGCAATGGAAGGCTTTGAAGTCACAACAATTGAAGAGGCTTTGGCAGAAGGTAATGTCTACGTTACATGTACAGGTAACCGCGACGTCGTTACTCTCGAGTCAATGCTTAAGATGAAAGACCAAGCTATCGTATGTAACA
>JAZOSA010000127.1:0-24081 GCA_045656905.1 Bacteroidales bacterium | reverse complement strand
CGATGCTGAAGATTACGAAAAGTCATTAAAAGCAGCTAAAGAAGCTACAGAAATGGCTAAAGAAGCTGCAAAATTGGCAAAAGAGTACGATGCTGACGATTATGAAAAATCATTAAAAGCAGCAGAAAAAGCTCTTGAAATGCAAGAAGAACTTTTAGATATGATGGATGATTTAGATGACTTAGATTGGTAACAATATTAGTTATATCAATAATAGTATTAAAAAATATACTTATGGAACAATTTGCAGAAAGACAAAAAGCAAATTCAAGCTTGAGTACCGCATCATTAGTATTAGGTATAATTTCAATAGTCATATCTATTGTACCTATACTTAATTACATAACTTATTTATTAGCTCCAGTAGGAGTTGTATTAGGTATCATCGCTATTATTCAGTCTCAAAATTTAACAAAATCAATTATAGGAATCGTACTTTGTTTAGTGTCAGTTATGGCTCCTATTATCTTGGGTGGATTCATCATAGAATATCTTTTGGATATACTTGATTTATTCTGATTTTAAAACATCAAATCAATTTAGTTCGAAGAAAGTTGTCTAGTATTAGGCAACTT
The DNA here is from genome assembly GCA_045656905.1 of Bacteroidales bacterium. Classification (GTDB taxonomy): domain Bacteria; phylum Bacteroidota; class Bacteroidia; order Bacteroidales; family F082; genus Limimorpha. The sequence continues at coordinate 23,506 of JAZOSA010000127.1, read as the reverse complement.
TTTTTTATTTAAAAATAATACAAAAAATCTTTAGCCTTTTGCCTTTCGTCTTTAGCCTTTTCTTATCTTTGTAGAATTGAAAATTAATAAAGAGTCAAATGAACAAATTTACAGAACCTTCTTATATTCCGCCATTTACGGTCACAGATGAGATGACATCTTTAGTTATTGAAATAGCGGAAACTCTTGGAAGGATGTCTGTAAATGATAAAGATATACCAACTCCAACGTTAAGAAAAGAAAATCGCATCAAAACAATTCATTCTTCTTTAGCAATAGAAAACAATTCACTTTCGCTTGAACAGATAACAGCAATCATCGAAGGAAAGCGTGTTCTTGGACCACCTAACGAGATTTTGGAAGTTATGAATGCTAATGAAGCATACAACATTCTATTTGAGTTAAATCCATACAAAGAGGAAGATCTTCTCAAAGCACATCGTCTCATGATGACAGATTTGGTAAAAGAAAATGGCATATACAGAAGCGATGGTGTAGGTGTTTTTGATGGACAGAAGTGTATTCACATGGCTCCTCCAGCGATACGTATTCCTTACTTGATGAAAGAGTTGCTGTCTTGGGTAAAAAAAACAAAAGTACATCCGTTAATTAGCAGTTGCGTTTTCCATTATGAATTTGAATTCATTCATCCTTTTGCTGATGGAAATGGTAGAATGGGGCGTATGTGGCAAACATTATTATTGATGCAATGGAAACCTATTTTTGCTTGGATTCCGGTGGAAACTATTGTTAAAAAACATCAACAAGAATATTATTCATCTATTGCTCAAAGTGATAAAGCTGGAAATAGTACGATTTTTATCACTTTTATGCTGAAATGTATTTTAGATTCTCTTCAAGAAATCGAAGAAAGTAACCAAAAAAGTAACCAAAAAAGTAACCAGAAACTTCTTGATGCAGTATCAAAGAATCCAAACATAACAATACGAGAATTACAAGATTTTCTCGGTATGTCGGAAAGTGGAGTGAAGAAAATCATACGCAAATATAGGGAAGCTGGAATGCTAGTTAGAGTTGGAGGAGCAAAAGGCGGTCACTGGAAAATAATAATCAATTGAATTAAATAATTAAAAACAACACATTTATAATCATGAGCAGAAAATTATTTTTATCATTTTTCTTTACATTATTCTTATTGTCAGCTAGCGCACAGCAGCGTCTTATTTATCAAATGTATTCTATCGGTCATAGCGGCGACACTACTTTCGTGGAAGTGAAACGCTTTGGCAATCAGTTGAAAATCCAAGATATAAACACATTTGACGGCAAAATGATTCCTGGAATTTCTGAAGACATCACTTACGTTGATTATGCTGCTGACAGTGCGTATTTTCAAATGAAATACTCCGACGGTGATTCTTACTTCGCTTCTTTTTCTTTGAAATCTAATATCGAATTTACTGAAGAAGGTAACGAAATGGTAAATGGCTACGATTGTAAAAAATATCGCACCAGCATCAATTCTAATACGATAGAAATCTGGATGACAGAATCTCTCGGATATAACGCAACTCCTACATTAAGTCGTGGCGTACTCGATGGTGTTATGATTCGTCAAATCGTTAACGGCGGCAGCGTCTTTGAGTTAAAAAATATTAAGAAAGACAAGAAACTGAAAAAAGAAACCATTCCTTCCGACCTAGGAAAACGCGTCTCGACAAGAGATATCGACAAAATCGCAAAAGATAAACTCATCATCAAAATACCAGTCTTTAACGAAGAACAGATTCATTTCGCTGAAATAGAGAAGTTTAAAGGCGAAATTCCTTACGACTCGGTAATTCATTTCTCTTACGGAACCTTGATTCTTAAAAGAATGAATCTTGAGACTTTGCCAGAACATTATTCTTATTTCCTTGATGTTAGACAAAAGTCAAACGGCGATGCTTATGACAGACCGGCGTCTATCTTCGTGATTCCTACCGACAGAGCATTGAGTTTGAAAGACGCTTTAATTGACAGCATTCAAATGCTTCATTCTTACACAGATAAAAGAGATATAACATACAGAGCAATCAAGCTTGAAGATGATTTCACACCAGTCGTGGAACTGATGCGTTTCTTCACTCCATTCGGCGTAAGTCATTTTAACAACAGAGTGAAATTTGACGGTTTGGAATGGGAAGACGAAGCTTATTACAAACAAGAAATCACTGATGTAGCGAAACATCTTCGCGGCGATGTTTTAATTGGTGCTTTCATCAGTAATTACGATGGCGGCGGTCATAAATTAAGTATGGACATTCTCGCTTATCCAAGTTCTTATTCTTGGGATTTAAGTTATAATGACGATTGGACATTGCCATTGTTCAACACTTGTAACGTAATGGAAATGAGTGGACAGCATTACTGCCGTATGTTCAAAACCGATAGTCTCACCGTTGAGTTTGAAGTGCCAGAAAACGTCAGCGACCTTCGTTTGAGATATATCAGCACAGGCCACGGCGGCTGGGGCGGAGGCGACGAATTCAATCCCAAAGAAAATGTCATCATCATCGATGGAGAAAAAGTCTTCACTCACACACCATGGCGTTGCGACTGCGCTACATTCAGAGAGATGAATCCAGTTTCTGGTAACTTCTGGAACGGACAGTCATCATCGGATTTGTCACGTTCAGGATGGTGTCCTGGAACAGCAACGCAACCAGTTTACTTCGATTTGTCATTCTTGAAACCTGGAAAACATACAATCACAATTGCGATACCACAAGGCGATGACGAAGGAAACAGCTTCAACCACTGGATGGTGTCGGGAATGCTTTTGGGAACTCAGGAATAAAGGTGCCTGAGCCTGTCGAAGGCAACATCGGCACTTCGACAAGCTCAGTGACCGATTGTAGAGACGTATCACACGACACAATAAAAAATAAACAATATGTCATTGATGCGTCTATTGGTTAAATTATTATTTTTGTGAAAATAAATTTTGAATTTTGAAGATTGCTGTAAATACACGATTATTGCTGAAGGATAAGCTGGAAGGCATTGGCTGGGTGGCTTATGAGTGTCTGCGTCGTATGGTGATTTCGCATCCTGAAGTGGAGTTTCATTTCATCTTCGACAGAGAGCCAGACCCTAAGTTCATCTTCGCCGACAATGTCAAGCCGGTAGTGCTTTTCCCGCCAGCGCGTCATCCATTTTTATATATAGCATTCTTCGAATTCGCTGTTGCAAGATACCTTCGTAAGATAAATGCTGATTTGTATCTTTCACCTGACGGATATCTGAGTTTGAGAAGTAAGGTCAAGCAAATCGCTGTGTTTCATGACTTAAACTTCGAACATTTCCCTCAGGACTTTCCAAAGATTCATCTCTGGCATTATAAAAAATTCTTTCCTAAATATGCAAGAAAAGCAGATAAAATCATCACTGTTTCTGAGTTTTCAAAGAAAGACATCTGTGAATGTTACGGCATAAATCCAGATAAGATTGAAGTCGCATATAATGGAGCGAATGAAATATTTTCTCCTGTAAGTGAAGATGTTAAGAAAGAGATAAGAGACAAATACACAGAAGGAAAACCATATTTTATGTTCGTCGGTTCCTTGCATCCACGTAAGAATCTCGCACGTCTTTTCACTTCGTTTGATATATTTAAGAAAAGAAATAACAACGACATAAAACTTCTCATCGTCGGCAGCAAACGTTGGTGGACTGAGCCGATTAAAAATGCATACGAAGCAATGACACATAAAGACGATGTCATCTTCGCAGGAAGATTATCAGCTGAGGACTTACATCTTGTCACAGCATCAGCATTAGCATCGGTATATGTCTCTTATTTTGAAGGCTTTGGAATTCCTATCGTTGAGGCTTTCAAATGCGACACTCCAGTCATTACTTCCAATGTAACGTCAATGCCAGAAGTGGCAAACGACGCGGCATTGCTCGTCGACCCATTCAATGAAGAGTCGATTGCTGATGCGATGGAGAAGATTTTGGATGAAGAAGTACGAAAAGATTTAATAGAAAAAGGAAGAATCAGACGACAAGACTTCTCCTGGGATAAGGCAGCGGAGACTTGGTGGAAGGTTTGCAGTGAGGAATTAAGAATTAAGAATGATTGTAGAGACGCGTCAATGTTACCTTAAAAATAAACACTCATTGACACGTCTATTAGAATAGATAATTTAATAATAATTTGGACAAAGACCGTTGACCGTTGTCTGTTGTCCGTTGACAAAATAAAAAAGTATGAATATCTTAGTATTAGGTTCAGGTGGTCGCGAGTATGCTTTTGCTTGGAAACTCGCTCAAAGTGAATTAGTAGAAAAACTTTATATCGCTCCAGGTAATGCTGGAACAGATTCAATAGGCGAGAATCTCGCTATCAACATCGCTGATTTCAATGTAGTTAAAGAAAACGTATTGAAACTCGGTATCGAAATGGTCGTCGTTGGTCCAGAGCAGCCACTCGTTGACGGCATCGTAGATTTCTTCAAAAATGATGCAGAGTTAAAAAACATTAAGATTATCGGTCCTGATCAAAAAGGCGCACAACTCGAAGGCAGCAAGGCTTTTGCAAAGGCTTTCATGGAAAAATACAACGTCCCAACAGCTTCATGTTTTACAGTGACTGCTGCAAATCTCGAAGAAGGATTGCAATATCTCACAACACAAAAAGCTCCTTACGTTTTAAAAGCCGACGGCCCCGCAGCAGGTAAAGGCGTTCTCATCATCGACTCATTAGAAGAAGCACAAAACGAATTGAAAGACATGCTTTCTGGCAAGTTCGGTTCAGCTTCTGCAAAAGTCGTTATCGAGACATTCTTAAAAGGCATAGAAGTCTCAATGTTCGTCTTGACAGATGGTGAACATTATGTCGTTCTTCCAGAAGCGAAAGACTACAAACGCATCGGCGATGGCGACACAGGCTTGAACACAGGCGGCATGGGCGCAGTTTCTCCAGTTCCTTTCGTGACACCAGAATTTGTTGAAAAAGTAGAAAACAGAATTATAAAACCAACAATCAAAGGTCTTAAAGAAGAAAACATTGACTATAAAGGTTTCATTTTCATCGGTTTGATGAACGTCGACGGCGACCCTTACGTCATTGAATATAACGTAAGAATGGGCGACCCTGAGACAGAAGGCGTCATGACACGCATTGACTCCGACTTGGTTGCATTGCTCGACGCTTGCGCTCAAGGCAGACTCAACGAAGTTGAATATCAGACATCAAAGAACACTTCTGTGACAGTAATGCTCGTATCTGGCGGTTATCCTGAAGATTATAAAAAAGGAATGGTGATGACAGGTTTTGACGAACTCTCAGATTGTATCATTGCTCATGCCGGAACTAAGTTCAACGACAAAGGAGAAGTCGTTACTTCTGGCGGTCGTGTCATCGCTGTGACAGCACACGGTAAAGATATAGAAGAAGCAAGAACAAAAGCTTATCAAAACGTAGAAAAGATCAAGTTCGAAGGCGTCAACTATCGTCACGATATCGGTCTTGACTTAATGAAACTTTAAGATAATGTTAAGTTTTTTTAAGCATAGTTATCTTGCGCAACATCTTGTCATCGTCATGATGGCACTTGTCTTATGGATGCCGGCTTTCATCACAAAGTCGGCATTTATTCCAGGCGAGAGCACTACGCCTTTATACAATGTCATAATTTCAATATTTGACTTCTCGCCGTTAATAATCAATGCATTGGCTTTCGCAGTATATCTGGTCTGCATATTTTTATTCAACTCGGTTTTGTCGGCAAACCGTTTAGTGGCAAAAAATAATACTGTGGGTGCGCTTACATTCGGACTTATGATGTGTTTCGCGCCTCAGCTGCATTCATGCTATCCTTTCATCTTCGCGTGTCCGTTCGTACTGATGGCGATGCACACGCTTTTCCTTATATATCAGACAGATAATCCAGAAAACTATATGATGAACATCGGATATTTCATCGCAATAGCATCATTGTTCTATTATCCTTCAGTATTTCTTATGGTATGGGTTTTAATATCATTTATAATATTAGGATTCAGAGAGATACGATATTTGATGATACCATTGGTCGGATTCTTGCTGATAAATGGATTGTTTGTAGGATTATCGTTTTTATTTGGAAATTCAGATGATTTAATAAATTCATATTCGTCTTTTTTCAGAAATATTAATTTTTCTTATGATTTGAATGGCAGCGACAGAATATTGTTGATAATATTCAGTGTTTTATTCTTGATATCATTGTTAAGAATATTGAGCAACAGAGCATCAGACAAAGGAACAAATATCAGGAAGAGGGTAGGAGTTGCGGTAGTGTTGACGATATTGTCCATCGCTATGTTTTTCATGCACGCTCCATTGCTAAACAACAGTTTGATTTTTATGATGTTTGCGTTTTTCTATGCTATAATGTTGTCGGATCTTAAGAAAACTAAAATCGCAAATATAGTAACCATCATTGTCACATTGATGATTTTAGCAAATCAATATTTACCATTATTTGGCATAACGATATGAATCTCATAGCACATTACACTGACAATATGATAGAAGCCGGTTGTGATGAAGCCGGTCGCGGATGTCTGGCAGGCCCTGTGGTGGCAGCAGCAGTCATTTTAGATAGAAACAAAGACTATCCGATGCTTGACGACTCCAAGAAACTGACGGAAAAACAACGTAAGAAGTTGAGAGAAGTCATTATGCAAGAGGCTCTTGCTTACGGAATCGGCATCGTCGACAACAAAGAAATCGATGAGATAAATATTTTGAACGCTTCATTTCTCGCTATGCACAGAGCAGTGGAACAGCTGAAGATTAAACCAGAATTTCTTCTTATCGATGGCAATAGATTCAATCCTTATAAGGACATAAAACACCAATGTATTGTTGGCGGCGACGCTAAATATCAAGCCATTGCGGCGGCATCTATTTTAGCCAAGACAACTCGTGATGCCATGATGGAAGAATATGACTTGCAATATCCGATGTATAACTGGAAGAAAAACAAAGGCTATCCGACATTGGAACATAAAAACGCCGTTGCGGAACACGGCACCACGCCATTGCACAGAATGACGTTTAACATGACAATACAATTGAAATTGTTTTAATTCATAATGCATAATCTGTTAAATTATGAATTATGAATTAATTAAGTCCCAGCATCTTATATCCCATAACATTGAGTTGTACGGCCATTCCCATAAGATACATCTGGTGAAGACATTCAAAATAAGCTTCTACTGCAGCTTTAGTGCCGTGTTCAATGTTTTGGTTACGTAAGAATGTATTTGTGATACAAGCACATTCTGCTACTAGGTCGGTAGTCTTTTTACAATTTTCCTCGTCAAAGCAGAGCACTTCTTCAAGGATGTACTCGTCCATTTCGTCAAAACCTCTTTGTTCGCGGAGGGTTTCGTAAATGTCGTCTTTTTCTGCGTATTTCTCCCAATTGAGGTCCCAGAATTTTGCCATCGCCATTCCGACGAACATAATCCATCCGAGAGACACCATTGGATATTCATTATATTCTCTCACGCCGTCTGGGATATAAGCATTTAAAATGTTTTGCCATTTGTCCTCAACGTCTTGGCAGATAGGGAAACGTTCGCCTACAGCACCTTCCTGACGAAGATATTGTAATAATAATACTTTTAATTTATCGCTGAAATTTTCCATAATTTACTTTATTGTTTTATTTTTTTCGTTATTCAGAATGTAGTATCATTTATTTGCCGCTTTTTTCTCGGCTTTCGCTTGTTGCTTCTTCAACTTCTTGATTTGCTTGTCGATGGCTTTCTGATGTATCCTTGGATTGTCGCCATGAAATTCATACTCGTCGTAGATGTATTCGCTTCGGTCTTCATTAAAGACATATATCAATCTGGCTGTTATGACGTTATTGTATTGGTCGCGAGTGCAGTCAAATTCTCCATTGACAAGGTAATAGTCGCGAGTTCTGATTTTAAACATTGAATATTGAAAACGGACGCCTAATTTCAAGCGTTCCCATAGTCTTACTTTAGCATCAGCGATGACACAAAAATCGTTAAGATTATATTTGTCCTCACCGGTATAATTCAAATTGACGTCAGTCAGCTTGCCGTGTTCGTATTCTCTCAAACCAACAAGTCGTCCGTAAGATGCGCCAACACCTAACGAAGCTATCTGTTTGTCAGAGAAATAGAAGAGAACTGGGACTTCAAGATAATTCATATAAATGTCATATTCTCCGGTGATTCCATTTTCGTCTTCTTTATATTGTTGTCTCTGATGAGAACCTCTTTGGTTAAAGACAATTTCCATGGAAAAGTCAATGTCGAAGTCGCCTTTTTTGTAGACAGGAAGAATGCCGCCAATGCCGCCATGTATTCCGAAATGATTGTAACCGTAAGCCTTGTCACCGTCGATTTGAGTGAGGTTCAATCCTAAAAATGCCTCGCCTTTGATAAGCTGCGCCTTGACTTCAGTGGTGATAGTCAATGAAAAAACGCACATTATTAATATTGTAAAAATCTTCTTCATAGTACGATAACGCAAATGATTTTATAATATTATTATGATTTACTTAATATTTTTCATGCTCAGACTTATTCTTTTTCTTTCCACATCGACTTCAGTTACAACGACTTTCACTTTCTGATTGAGTTTTACAATCTCGTTAGGGTCTTTGATGAATTGATTTGACATCTGACTGATGTGAACGAGTCCGTCTTGATGTACACCAAGGTCGACGAAGCAACCGAAAGCAGTGATATTAGTGACGATGCCAGTCAACTGCATTCCAGTTTTCAAGTCGTTGATGGTGCGTATATCTTTGTTGAATTCAAACACCTCGAAAGTCTTTCTTGGGTCGCGGCCTGGTTTCTCAAGTTCGTTGATGATGTCGTTTATCGTCTCGATGCCGAAGTCGTTTTCTATAAATTCTTTAGGATTTATCTTTGAAATAAGTTCTTTGTTTCCAATGAGTTCTCTCACTTCAACATTGAGTTTCTTTGCCATTTTCTCAACGATATGATAACTTTCTGGGTGTACGGCACTCGCGTCTAAAGGTTGTGCAGCATCGTGAATCCTCAAGAATCCTGCACATTGTTCGTATGCTTTTTCGCCGAGACGAGGCACTTTCAACAATTGCTTACGACTTTTGAATCCGCCATTTTCGTTACGATATTTCACGATGTTACTTGCAATCTGAGGTCCGACGCCGCTGACGTATGATAGCAGCTGCTCGCTTGCAGAATTCAACTCAACACCGACAGCGTTGACGCAGCTCTCAACGACATGACCGAGTTCTTCATTCAGAAGCTTTTGATTTACATCATGCTGATATTGTCCTACGCCAATTGACTTAGGACCTATTTTTACTAACTCTGCTAATGGGTCCATGAGACGACGTCCGATACTAACCGCGCCTCTCACCGTGATGTCGTATTCTGGAAATTCATCACGCGCTACCTTTGATGCTGAATAGACAGAAGCACCGCTTTCGTTGACCATGACAGCGATTATGTCGCGGTCGAATTGTATTCCGCGGATAAAGTCTTCCGTCTCGCGACCTGCAGTGCCGTTGCCGATGGCGATGACTTCAATCTTATAAGCATTGACGAGCGAACGAATCTTGTTTGTCGCTTGTCTGGTTTCATTTTGTGGTGGGTGAGGGTAGATGGTCTCATTATGTAGTAAAGCTCCGTATTCGTTGAGAATTACGACCTTACATCCTGTTCTGAAGCCAGGGTCTAAGGCAAGCACGCGTTTCTGTCCTATAGGTGCTGCCAACAAAAGCTGACGAAGGTTCTCTGCAAAAACCTTAATCGCGACTTCATCGGCTTTCTCCTTATATAAAGCACGTATTTCTGTTTCTAAAGATGGTTCAAGCAAACGTTTCCAAGCATCATCGATGGCGTCTTGTACCAAGTCTGTCGATGAGTTGTCGGCTTTGATGAAGATATTGTCTAATGTCTTAAGTGCTTCTTCATCATTGACTTTCAACTTGACTTTAAGAAGTCCTTCAGCCTCGGCACGGAACATCGCCAAAATACGGTGGCTCGGTGCCTCGGCAATAGATTCCTTCCAGTCGAAATACTGCTGATACGTCTTGGCTTCTTCCTCCTTGCCCTTGACCAATGTCGAGGAGATGACACCTTCTTTATGATATATCTTACGAATCAGATTACGACCTTTGATGTTTTCTGAAATCCATTCCGCCATGATGTCGCAGGCTCCTTTCAAAGCGTCTTTGGTGTCTTCGACGCCTTTTTCCTTGTCGATATATTTCTGCGCAAGTCCTTCGACGTCATCGCTGTTTTGCGACATAATCAGTTTGGCAAGAGGCTCCAATCCTTTTTGACGAGCGATTTCTGCTCTGGTCTTCCGTTTTGGTTTATATGGAAGATAAAGGTCTTCAACATCTTGTAAAGTAGCGGCTTTCTTGATGTTAGCTTCAAGTTCTGGCGTAAGTTTTTCTTGTTCTGCAATGGATTTCAAGACAGACTCTTTTCTCTTTTCGAGTTCATCAAGCTGTTCGAGGCGCTTTTGTATGGCGGCAACGACTTCTTCATTCATCGTGTTGGTCATTTCCTTACGATAACGAGCGATGAAAGGCACTGTGCAGCCTTCACTCAAAAGACGTATCACGTTACTTGCAACTGTTTGTGTTAGTGAAAATTCTGTTGCTATCTGTTTGCTGAAATCCATGTTTTAAAAGTTTAGAGTTAATTGTTTAAAGTTTAGAGTTTAGAGTTGTTTAAATGTGGATAGTGTAGTGTGTTAAGTGTATGTTTAATTATGAATTATGCATTATGAATTATGAATTATTCCAAATTCTCCAAGATGCTTCCGCTTGTTCGTGTAACATTTTTAATCCATTATATGTAGATGCACCTTTCAATCGGGCTCTCTTCAAAAATAATGTCTCTTCAGGATTGTAAATCAAATCGATGAAGATATGACGCGCCTCAATGCTAGAGTAGGGAAGTTCTAAACATTCATTAACATTTGGAAACATTCCAACCGGCGTTGCATTGATTATGATGGAATAAGGAGAAAATCCCGTGGCGTTAATCTCTTCATAACCAATTCCGGATTCATGCAGACGCCACTGGGGTGACGTCTCTACATTTTCCACTCCTAACTTAAAATCACGACTCGCAATCTTATAAGGAATATTATCTTTCTTCAAAACATATTGAACCGCCTTAGACGCGCCGCCACTGCCCAAAATCAATGCAGTACCTTTTTTGCTGACAGCTGACAGCTGACAACTGATAGCATTAAACCCAATCACATCAGTGTTAAAACCTTTTAACATACCGTTCTCAACCTTCACTGTATTAACAGCTTCGACTTCTTTTGCTGTGTCATCAAGATAATCAAGATATGGGATAATCGCTTCTTTATATGGAACCGTGACGTTAAATCCTTTTAAGTTTTTATTTTCCTTAACAAAAGGAATTATATCGCTAATATTATCAAGTTCAATGTTTTGGTAAGAATAATTAAGGTTTAACTCGGAGAATTTCTTGGTGAAATAATCCTTCGAGAAAGAATGACCTAATGATTTTCCAAGTAAACCGAACATAATTAATTGTAATTATGAATTATGAATTATGAATTAGTCTTTTTCGCCATTTTCTCAGTCAAAATAATCAATGCTGCTCCTATAAGCATGATTACCAATGCTGTCGCGAATTCCATATTGAATTCAGGGAAGTAATATTCGTATCCTGTTACTTTTTCTTTACTTCCGAAATATGTGATGACGTCATTTTTCCAAGGCCATATTATCGGCATGCTTCCTAAGATAAAACCAGTTAATACAGCGATAGTTATGTCGCGATAATTCTTGAAAATCCATGATAAAAGGTGTGAGAATGCGAGTAGTCCCACAACGCCTCCCAATACTACAGGAAGTAATATTTTAAGGTTTAAGTCGTTTACGGCGTCAATCATAATGAGTTGATAATTACCCATTAAAACCAAAACGAAGGAACCGGATAAACCAGGTAATATCATGCTGCAAGTAGCAACAGCACCGCAAATTATCAAGTATAAGATATTGCTGTTTTCGTTTGCCGGTGTTCCAAAAGCGATTAACAATGCGATAGCGGTTCCGATGATGAATGAAAGAACGACTTTCCAGTTGAACTTTTCTATTGTTATTCCAACGTAATATATTGAAACTAAAATCATTCCGAAGAAGAATGACCAAAGGTAAATAGGATATCTGTCAAATAAGAACTCGAATAATCTTGCTATTGATAAAATTGCGACAACGACACCGCAGCCTACAGATGCCAAGAACCATAAGTCGGTGTGTTTTGCGAATTCTTTAAATTTACCTGTGAAAAATAACTTAATAGCTGTTAAGTTAAAAGATTTTAACGCATTGATCAAGCGTTCGAAAATACCTGTTATGAGGGCTATTGTGCCGCCGGAAACACCAGGAATCACGTTCGCAGAACCGACTCCGATTCCTTTTAAAAAGTTCGCAATGTATTGATTCATATTTGTTAGTTGTTTTTGTATCTGTTTATTAAATCGACAATATCTTCGTTATTCAAAATGAAATTAGGATCGAAGTCAATGAATTCTTGTACGCCTTCGTAATCAAGAGTCAATGCTTCTTCAAGGTTTAACATTCCTAATTCAAAATCTTCATCAACAAAATTTATGAAAGCCAGTCTGTATAATAAAGATGCTTGTCTTCCAAGAAGTTTCAATCCTTTTTCAATATATCTGATCGCATTTTTTACGTCGTCCAACAAAATATAGACTTCCATATATGCGATATATAAATTCACATCGTAAGGAAAAAGTTCTTCTATTTCCTTTAAATATTTTAACGATGTCTTGAATTTTTCCATTTTGTTGTGTTCTTCAACAAGAACGTAAATGTAATCAGTGTTATAAGGAGCGAGGGTATGTGCGCGTTTCAGAAACTTGATTGCAGACTGATGATTGTTTTCTTCGCAGAAAATGAATCCTATTCCAGCGTATGCTTCAGCTATATTTTCATCTAATTCAATGGCTTTGTTGAAATTATAAATGGCTTCTTGTTTGTTGCCTGTTTTTGCCAATGCTTCGCCGTAGAGACAATATAGAATAGGTTTCTTCACATCATTTCGAAATGCTTCCTCAATAATGTCGATGCTGTCTTGGTATCTGTCTAACTCATTGTAAATCGTGGCGGTATTGATATATGCACTTGGGAAATGCTGGTCTATTGCCATCGCGTATTCGTATTGCTCGACGGCTTTTTCCAAAAGATGAGCTCTCAGATAGCAGTTGCCCAAAGTCATCCACGCGACGATGCTGTACGGGTTTTTATCGACTTCACCTTGGAAAAACTCGATGGCTTCGTCAGCTTTGTCGAGGAAGAAATAGCAGTTTGTGATTTCAGCGTATTGCTCCGCGATGTCGGGACTGGCATTCAGACCTTTTTTGAAATAATAAAGCGCGCGTTCGAAATCACGTAGCAACATATATTCCACCGCCATTGAGTTGTAAATGTCGTCGCAATTCTCTTTCTCGAGAAGCTTAATCGCTTTTTTATATGCCGACAAAGAACGTTTATGTTCTTCTAACAAAGAGTAGCAATATCCTAAACTCAACTGATAATCTGCATCTTCTGTATTGTTTGTTTCATCAAGAAGATAAGGCAAGGCATTAGAAGCATCTTGTACTGAAAGATATTTCTTTGCCATGATTAAATTTGTCAGCGGATTAGTGGTGTGATAAGTGCTTGCAAGATCTGCAATGATATTGATTTTTGGTATGTCGTTTTTCTGGACGTAATGTTCAAGTATAATATTCAATTCGTCGGCATCGAAGAATAAAGGCATGCCGCTTTCGAGTTGATTTTCAAAGCGATTTATCAACTCTTGAATTTCATAATCATCAAGAAAATTATCGTCGTTAAAACCCATATCTTTTTTTTGCAAATTTAAAAAAAACTGCCTTATATTTGCAAAAAATCTAACGCTATGACATTAATAAAATCTATATCTGGTTTTCGTGGAACTATAGGTGGAAAACCAGATAACGGACTCACTCCAATTGATATCGTAAAACTCACATCATCGTTCATTTGCTTGATTCGTCGTTCTGGCGTTGAACGTCCTCGCATCGTTGTTGGTCGCGATGGTCGTATCTCTGGAACTATGGTTAACCAATTGGTTTGCGGCGCATTACAAGGTATGGGCGCTGATGTTATTGATATAGGACTAAGTACAACACCAACAGTTGAAGTCGCTGTTACAGAAATGAAAGCCGATGGTGGCGTAATTCTCACTGCAAGCCATAATCCAAGACAATGGAACGCTCTTAAGTTGTTGAATAATAAAGGTGAATTCATTTCAAAAGCTGATGGAGAATGGCTGCTTGAAAAAGCTGCTGCCGATGACTATGAATTCTCAGACATAGACGAAATCGGTACTTATTCGCTTGAAAACGAATGGATTGAACGCCATGTTGATATGGTTTGCAATCTCCCTCTCGTCAATAAAGACATAATCGCAAAGGCTAATCTTAAAGTCGTTGTCGATGCTGTTAACTCAACGGGCGGAATCGCAATTCCAATGTTGCTCAGAAAGTTGGGTGTTACAGACATCGTTGAGTTGAACTGCGAAGTCACTGGCGAGTTCGCTCATAATCCAGAACCTCTCGCTGTAAATCTCGTTGAGACTTGCGCTAAGGTTAAAGAAGTCGGCGCCGACTTTGGTATCGTCGTTGACCCGGACGTCGACCGCCTCGCTTTCATAGACGAAAACGGCGAAATGTATGGAGAAGAATACACTTTAGTTACAGTTGCTTCTTACATCTTGAAAAATAAAAAAGGCAATACCGTTTCAAATCTTTCCTCAACACGTGCATTGCGTGATGTGACAAAACAGTTTGGCGCAGAATATTTTGCAGCTGCAGTCGGCGAAGTCAATGTCGTTGAAAAAATGAAAGAAGTGAATGCTGTCATCGGCGGCGAAGGCAACGGCGGCATCATTTATCCAGAATTGCATTACGGTCGCGACGCTCTCGTAGGCGTTGGTCTTTTCCTCACTTATCTCTGTGAAGAAAAATGCACTTGCTCAGAATTGAAATCTAAATTTCCATTGTATTATATGTCGAAAAACAAAATCGAACTCGATCCTTCGACAAATGTGGACATGATTTTAGAAAATATAGCTGATAAGTTTAAAAATGAACAAGTTACAACAATAGACGGCGTTAAGATCGACTTTGAAGAAGGTTGGGTTCATTTGCGTAAGTCAAATACAGAACCTATCATCAGAGTTTATTCAGAAGGCAAGACAGAATCTGAAGCTGAACGACTTGCACAGATGATGCTTGATGAAGCGATGAAAAATTGAAATTTTAAAACTGAAAACTGAAAATTAAGGAATCTATGTCGTCTAATAGAAATAAGAAAAAAAGTCGCCGCAGGAAATATCATGCGGTGACTTTTAAATTGACATCAGGTCAATATAAATCTCTTAAAAATTATTGCAAGGCGAGGAGAACTACTCCAGTTAAGTTGATAAAGAAAAGCATCGAACGTTTCATATCACATTATGAATATGAAGTTCCTGCAGAGTTATATGTAACAGAAAATCAACTTGATCTATTTGAAGAAATTGAGAATGAACAATTGACAATTACCAATGAACAATTGACAATTGAAAATGGAGGATTAAAAGTTGAGAATGAGCAACTGACAATGAATTTTGAACTCTAAACTCTAAACCCTAAACCAATTTTCACTTTTCAATTTTTATTATACGGAATACGATTCGCTATAGATCTTCCCAAGGTCACTTCGTCGGCGTATTCGAGTGCGTCGCCAACAGAAATTCCCTTCGCGATGGTGCTTATAGTTCCGTTAAAATCTTTTAACACTCTTGAGAGATAGTAGTTGGTAGTGTCGCCTTCTATTGTTGCAGGCAGTGCAAGAATGATTTCTTTTATATTTTCGTTGATGGTTCTTCCAAGGAGTTCGTTGATTCTTAAGTCGTTTGGAGATATTCCTTCGATAGGGTTGATGATACCTCCGAGGACATGATAGAGTCCGTTGAAGGAGCAAGTGCGTTCGATGGCGAGCACGTCTCTCATGTCGGCGACTACGCATAGCAGCGATTCGTCGCGTTTAGGGTTAGAGCAAATAGAGCACAAAGGCTCATCGCTGATGTTATAGCAGCGTTTGCATAAAACTATATTATTTCTCATGTCACTCAACGATTTACATAATTGGTCGGTCATGATTTTTTCTTCGCCCAAAAGATGTAATGCAAGTCGTAAGGCTGTCTTTTTGCCAATGCCTGGCAACTTCGATAATTCGTCAACTGCCTTTTCCAATAATATAGATGAATATTCTGCCATAAGTCGAACAACTTTTTCTGCAAAGATACGTTAATTCTAAAAACTTTTTAACTTTGCAAAAAAACAAATTATGAAAAAATTAACACAAATATTCGCACTTTCATTAACACTTTTAACATTATTATTATCAGAAAATATTTACGCTCAAAATAATTATAACAAGACAGACAAACACGGACGTCGACAAGGCAAATGGATTGAATATCATAATAATGGACAAATACGTTACAGAGGTCAGTTCAAGAACAATGAACCAGTAGGAGAGTTCTTGTATTATTCTGAAGATGGAAGTCTGTTTGCCAAAAATAAGAATTTGAAGAATAACATTACTGAAAGCGAAATATATTCTCCTGAAGGTAAAGTTATTGCTAAAGGTAAATATATCAATAAGAAAAAGCAAGACAGATGGGAATATTACAGCGAAGAAAACGGTTCTCTTATTCTTGTTGAAAACTACAACAACGGATATTTGGTTGGCAAGTCAGAAGCATATTTGCCAGGAACGCAAATCGTGATAGAAGAAACAGAATACGTTAACGGACTAAAACATGGAATGTATTCAAGATTTTACGACAATGGCGTTCCAATGATAGAGGCTTATTATTTAAACGACAGATTGAGCGGAAGTTACGTACACTATTATCCTAATGGCATGGTTCAAGAAGAAGGTCTTTTCAAAGACGGCGCTAAAGTAGGAGAGTGGAAGTTCTATGATGTTTCCGGCAATTTGGTATCAACAGATAATTACCTGGAAGTTATTGAATAGCAACTATCTGTTTCAATTCACTCAGACTATTTATAATTTTCTTTCCTTTTGTTTCGAGACGTTGTTTTGAGACATGTCCTCCGCTGAATAATATACAGTTGAAACCGCATTGTTCAGCGACTTCGGCATCATGCAAGGTGTCTCCAATCATAAGACATTCGGCTGGATTTAATTTTAAATTCTCCACGACCTGCTTTCCTAGAGATACTTTTTCTCTGGCGTAGTTGTCCTTGATTCCGAATATGCCGTCAAAGAAGTGTGATATTTCAGCATTATGAATCATCAGTTTCAGATTATCATCTTTCATCGCTGACAACACAATTTGCCGATAATTGTTCTCTTTGAAAAATGTAAGAGTATCAACTACATCAGGGAATAATTTTAATTCAGATGCGCCGGCGGCATATAATTTTACGTATTGTTTTGCAGGCACTTCAAACGCTTCTTTTTCAAAGTCGAAACCTGCCTTTACATAATAGTCAACGACGGGAAATCCGAATATGTCTTTATATTTTTCTATGCTTAATGTAGGAATATTTCTCTCTTTCAGCAAAACGTTTACGGATTCCAAAGACAAATCAAGGTCGTCTAAAAGAGTTCCGTTCCAATCCCAAATGATAGTCTTTACCATAATGCCAAGTTCAATGGCTTTAGTTCAAAAGCCTTAGTTCTTATCTACAGTGTTTTGTATAATCTTCCATATTTGGTCGGCCTTTGGCTTCTGCTATTTTGAAATAATAGCACGCCATATCATAATCGTTTATGCTTCTGTAATATAAACCGATATTGAAATAAGCTTGGAGATAATTTGGATTCAGTTCGAGTGTTTTGTTGTAATCGCTTAAAGCGTCTTCTCTTTGTAAGATGTTGTATCTTGCGCATCCGCGATAGAAATAAGCTTCGTGGTTTTCAGCGTCGTATTTTATTGCCTTGTCAAAGTTTTCAATTGCTTCCTCAAATTGTGAATGATAGAGGTAGTCCATTCCTTTGTCGAGGTAAATTCTTGATTTTTCAGGGTTATTTCCGCAACTTGCTAAGAATAATACAAATCCTAATGTTATAATTCTAAATGCTTTTCTCATATTTTTTAATTTTTGCAAAGATAAAAAAAAGTCGTTTAAAAGTATAACCAATAAGCACTGAATTTACCTTGTGAATCCAACATTATTGCAGGCATTGGTATCTTAATAAAACTTAACACTTTTAAAGTAGTTTTTAAGAATTTGTTTTTTACAGGGATTCTTGTTAGGTCTATGTCTGGGGAAAGCACGAATTGTCGTGTGCGTGTGAATTCAGGAATCGGATTTCCTTTGTATTCAGTAAAGTTGGCATGTCCGCCTGTCATTCCTTCTGCGCTGTAACCCAATGCGACATTCAGCCATTGAGGGAATTTGCTTTCTTCATTGAGAAAAGATTTGATGTTAAAAGAAAGCCATATTGTTTGTCCGTTGTAATCTTTTAACATATTCTCTGGAAGAGTAGTGCCGTATAAATCAGGACGATATTGTACGAATTCTGTTTTATGATAAGAATATTTCATTGATATTCTTTGTTCGTGCCAAAGCGCTTGTTGTCCCATAAACAATCCAGTTCCGAGTGCATTTGCCGCGACGTCGCCCCAAGAAAATCCCCATTCAGATGATATTCCGTCGAAGATTTCAACTGTGGTAAGATAGACAAATCCCAGAGGTCCGCCGTATATAAGAGACTTTTTTTCGTCCCATCCACCTAATCGAAGTGCCTCGTAACCAATAAGTCCGACATGATAAGCAGTGGTGGCATGACCAGCTTTGTCCATCTGTAAAAATTCGGCGTTATCGTTGTAAAAATGAAATGACGAATGTGGATAATCGGCATACCATAAATAATATAAACCTGTCATTGAACCAGCATAAAGAGCCGCTTCAGTGCCAAGGATTATACTGATATTTTTCTTAACGTTTTTTAAGGAATCGTCGGGATATGATATGTATTTCTGAGAAAATGCAGTAAATGATAAAGTAAGCAGTAATGATAAAGCAATGAACTTTGAGCAATGAGTTTTGAACTTGCTATATGTGTTTAATATGTTCATTTGTATTATTTAATTTGATTAGTTGCCCATGGCTCATAGCTCACAGCAAAAAGGTTATTTCCAAATCTTCTTCTTATTCAATGCTTTTCTATATTTCTCAGCATTTATGTTATGTTCTTTAAGGTTCTTTGCAAACGCATGATATCCAGACATGTCTGACTTTGCACAGAAGTAGAAGTATTTATGTTTTTCAGCGTTTAAGACAGCATCGATTGCAGCGATAGAAGGAATGCAGATTGGTCCTGGAGGAAGTCCGATATGTTTGTAGGTGTTGTAAGGTGAATCGATTTCTTTGTGAACGTCAAGGACTCTTTTTATTTCAAAGTCGCCGATGGCGAACACCAAAGTAGGGTCGGCTTGAAGAAGCCATTTTTTATTCAATCTGTTGATATATACGCCTGCGATGCGAGGCATTTCTGATGTTTTTGTTGTTTCTTTGTCAACGATAGAAGCTAAAATGCTCACTTCTATAGCTGTCATATTCAGACTTTTAGCTTTATTTCTACGCTCTTCGTTCCAGAATTTGTTGTATTCATTAATCATCTTTTTTACGAAATCGTCAGCATCGATGTTCCAATATAATTCGTAAGTGTTTGGGATGAATAATGATGCGTAATTATTATTATTGAAACCCATCTCTTTGAGAGTGGCGTTTTCTTTTACGGCTTTTAAGATTGATAAGGAATCAATTTCGAGTTGTTCATCAATACGAGCAGCGAGTTGTTCGATAGTCCTCATATTATTAAAGGTGAATTTCACCGGAGTCTGACTGCCAGAACGGAGCATGTTTAAAAGGTGACGGTTGCTCATTCCGTTTTTGATGACGTAATGTCCTGATTTTATGAATTGTGGATACTCTAGTTTTTTTGCGACCCACTCGAAAGATTTCTGGTTGATAATGACGCTGTCTGAATACAGTTTGTCTTTAATTGTTGCGAAATCATCGTTGGAATAAATGTATATAGAATAATTACCTTTTGTAGATGTGTTAGGTGTCATTATAGCATTATACATTTTTATGAAAATGAAAACTGACAATATCAGTAAGATGCAAAATACACCGAATGATATGCGTTTTATTTTTTTCATTTTGTCAATGTGTTCTTTGTGATATGATTTCAAACTGTTCATTGGAAGTTCTTGTTAATATATTGAAGTTCAATTTCATCGATGAAACCGTTAGGCGTTCTTATCCATTCTTTGCGAAGACCGCATTGAACGAATCCGATTTTTGTAAACAAGTTGATACTGTCGGTGTTAAGCACGTCAATGAGGCAATAAACTTGTTTGAGCATCAATGTGTTGAAGCAATAGTCGAGGAGAAGTTGCAGTGCTTCTTGAGCATAACCTTGTTTTCTGAATTCTTTTTGCAGGAGAATTCCAACGCCGGCTCTCATATGTATCGGGTCAAAGTCATATAAGTCGATGCAGCCGATGTTTTTGTTGTCGTTTTTTCTTTCTAGGATGAAACGTATTTGTCGCACTGAGAATAAGTCTCTGTTGTTCAGCAAGAACTCTTCAATTTGATATAAAGAATAAGGCATATAAGTCTCGCTGACGCGCCATATTTCCTGGTCATTTTCCCATTTGTATATCAAGGAGGCGTCTTTAGGTTCGGCAGCTCTTATGATTATATTTTCGTTTTGTGCAAACATGGATTTTATTTTTGAGGTGCAAAGATAAATATTCCGTCAAAAACAAATGTTGCCGGACCTGATAAAATAACATTTTTAAACTGCTCGTTTTCTTTGTCGAAACGGACGCTCAGTTTGGCAATTTGAGTATAGACGTCAATATTGTTTCCTCCGAACCAAAGGGAAGCGGCTATGGCAGAAGCTGTTACGCCTGTGCCGCATGCGAGAGTCTCGTTTTCAACGCCTCTTTCGTAAGTCCTGATACGAATGTTTCCGTTGTCGTTTAATAAGAAGTCAACATTGACTCCGTCTTCTGATATGTTTTTGTCGTAACGTATTTTTGCTCCTTCAGTATTGACATCAAGGTCTGACAAATTGTTAATTTTTTTAACATAATGAGGTGATCCAGTGTTGATTAAAAGGCTGTTTTCGTCATATTTATAAGACAAAATGTCGCACATTGACAATTCCACATGAAATTCGTTAAAAGATTTTTGCAAAACACTGACATTATGTATACCATCGACAGCCTCGTATGTCGCATTCTCTTTTATGATGCCTTGCTGATATGCGAAAGCTGCAATGCAACGACCTCCGTTGCCGCAAAAAGTGCTTTCCTTGCCATCGCAGTTGTAGTATTTCATTCTGAAATCGTAACTTTCGGAAGGCAATAAGATGATCAGACCATCAGCACCAATACCGACACGACGATTACACATATTATATATTAATTCTTCATTCAATAATATTTCGCTTTCAATTGCGTTTATCATGATGAAATCATTGCCGGCACCATGAAACTTGCTAAATTTAATGCTTTGATTTATAGAGCTATTCATAAAAATATTCTGTTTTAAAACATTGTTGTTTTGGCAGGAATTTTGATATTGTAAAAATAGTATTTTTTTTAAAACAAACCATATCGAAAAAGAATCTTTACTCGTCAAGAATTCGGGATGATGTCGCCTGATATATCTTAAACTAAGACAGACATCTTTTTATTAACCAACTAATTTTAAAAATATGAAGAGTAAAACAAGTGTATTATTCGTGACTTTGAGTGTTGTATTGATAGCATTATGTGTTATGACTGTCAATCTTTATAAGTCGCAAAATGAGATGAAACAAACTTTGGCGAATGCTGAGATGCAATCATGTTCTGTTGAGAATCAAATACCTGTCGTTAAGGCTAATTATCTGAAATATAATGAAGAAAGCGATTTTGTTGTTGCGGCGGAAAAGACAGTTAACACTGTTGTTCACATTAAAACAGAAGTGGTTTCAAAAGGCAGCAGTTATTATGACTTCTTCGGTTCTTTGATAGAACAGTTGTACGGAGGTCAGATGCAGATACCTAATAATGTTTCAGTTGCATACGGTTCAGGCGTCGTTATTTCTCCAGATGGTTATATCGTAACAAACAATCACGTTGTTGAAGGCGCAAGCAAAATTGAAGTTACTTTCAATGACAAACATAAAAGAACAGCGACAATCATAGGCAATGACCCTAGTACAGACCTGGCATTGATTAAGGTTGATGCATCTGGTTTGGAATATCTTACTTTTGCTGATTCTGATGAGGTGAAAGTAGGAGAATGGGTGCTTGCAGTTGGAAATCCATTTAATTTAACGTCAACGGTTACAGCTGGCATCGTCAGTGCAAAAGCACGTAACATAAATATTTTAGGAGATGGAAGTACGATAGAATCGTTCATACAGACCGACGCTGCGATAAACCCAGGCAATAGCGGTGGCGCATTGGTTGATATGGAAGGAAATCTTATAGGAATAAATGCCGCTATAGCATCTAGAACAGGAAGTTATGAAGGATATTCTTTCGCTATTCCTTCAAATATTGTTAAGAAAGTCGTTGAAGATTTCTTGCAATATGGTTCGTTGCAAAGGGCATATCTTGGTGTAAGCATTGTTGAGATTACAGAAGAACTGGCAGAGGCAAAAGGCATTGAAGAAATGTCTGGAGTTTATATTATGGAAGTAAATGAAAGAGGCGGCGCCAAGGCTGCTGGCATCAAAGAAGATGATATACTGTTGAGCGTTAATAATATTTCTGTTAATTCAAATTCACAATTGGTAGGTGTAATCGGTCAATATCGTCCAGGTGACAAGGTTAGCGTGAAGATTCAACGTGGCGGGGAGATTTTACTGAAAGAAGTCACTTTGAAGAATCTGGAAGGTACGGAAGAACTTCATAAGGACAGCGACAGTTTCTATAATGAAGTGTTAGGAATCAGAGCGCAGGCATTACCAGCATCGCTGAAGAGCGAACTTGGAATAAACCACGGATTAAAAGTCGTGGAAGTTAAAGATGGCGTTTTCAAACAGAAAGGAATCACCGACGACTTTGTAATATTGTCGGTCAACTATCAAAAAGTAAGTTCTGAAAATGATTTAAGGAAAGCCTTGAGCAACGATAGAAACGGCAGAATCAGAATAGAGGGAACCAATTCTACAGGAACTTATAACATAACTTTCGAATTCTATCAATAAAGTTCAGTCCACGAATAAACATGAATCTAGCACAAATCATTAGTGAAGATTAGTGAGGATTAGTGGACAAGAAAAAAGTCCACGAATAAACACGAATCGAACACAAATCATTAGTGCCGATTAGTGAAGATTAGTGGACAGGAAAAAATAAATTCGAGGAGGAAAGAAAAACTATAAAACAATCT
>JAZOSA010000126.1:0-13032 GCA_045656905.1 Bacteroidales bacterium | reverse complement strand
CGGAAACATGGCGAGCAAAGATATAGCGGAAAGCCCGACGGCGATAGCCGGAACGCCCAGAAAAAGACAACAGACAACGGTCAACAGTCAACAGACCTTGGGTTCAAAGTTTAAAAGCCTTAGTCCAAAAAATAATTCCTCACTCCTAAACATAATTCCTAATTAAAATGTATCTTTGTAAAAACGAAAATCCAACAAAAATGAAGATACTTCCTGTTGAAAAGATAAGAGAAGCTGATGCTTTTACAATTGAAAATGAACCTGTTGATTCCGTCGATTTGATGCAGCGCGCAGCGTCGAAGGTTTATGAATGGTTTATGAAACGCTGCAAGACCAAGGAAGTTTCTGTTAAAATTTTTTGTGGAATCGGCAATAATGGGGGAGATGGTCTCGCTCTCGCTCGCATGCTTTATTTCAGCGGCATAATTCCGCAGGTTTTCGTTGTCCGTTATTCTGACAAGATGAGCCGCGACTGCGAGATAAATTTCGACAGATTGAAAGAAAGTAGAGACGTCACACCTGTGGCGTCTGAGTCATTAGTCCCGATGTACGATATCTTCTCCGAAGACGATTTCCCTCAGATTTATGATAACGATATTGTTATAGACGCTATCTTCGGTTCGGGCTTGAATAGACCAATAGAAGGATTCACAGCGGAATTGATAAAATATATCAACAAATCCAACGCGATAAAAATCGCAATTGATATTCCGTCGGGATTATTCGCCTGCGGCGGTCAACAGTCAACAGACAACAGACAACAGTCAACAGACAATGGTCAACATCCAATAGCCAAAGTTGATTACACCCTGACATTCCAATTTCCGAAGCTGGCTTTCATGTTTCCGGAATATGATGCTTTCGTCGGGAAATGGGAAGTGCTTGATATAAAACTTCATAAGGATTTCATTGACAATGTCGAGACTTTGAATTTCTTCACTACCGAAGATGTCGTGAAGCCAATAATTCGTAAGCGCACGAAGTTTTCGCATAAAGGCACATACGGGCACGCTTTGTTGGTGGCGGGTTCGTCGGGTAAGACAGGCGCTGCTCTTCTCGCAGCCGAGGCGTGCTTGAGAACAGGCGTCGGACTGCTGACGGCGCATCTTCCTAAAGACGCGCTGCTTCCAATGCAGGTCTATCTCCCAGAAGCGATGACGAGCATAGATAAGTCGAGCACACATTGTACGGAAATAAATGACATACTTCCATATACGGCAATCGGTGTCGGACCGGGAATGGGAAAGAATGAAGATACTGTGACGCTTTTGAAGAAGATAATTCAGGAGGCGACGCAGCCTCTGGTGCTGGATGCCGACGCCTTGAATATCATCGCTGATAATCCTACTTGGCTTTCGTTCTTGCCAGACAACACTATTCTTACGCCGCATCCGAAAGAGTTCGACCGTATGTTTGGAAAGACGAATAATTCTTTTGAACGTCTTGAACTTCAAAGAAAAATGTCTGTTATACATAATATAATAATCGTACAGAAAGGTGCGCATACTGCCATCACTTTCCCGAATGGAACGTGTTTCTTCAACTCGACTGGCAACCCGGGAATGGCGACGGCTGGCAGTGGCGATGTCTTGACAGGAATGATATTGTCGCTTCTCGCTCAACGATATACGCCACAGGAAGCAGCATTGCTCGGAGTTTATCTCCATGGAAAAGCAGGCGATGTCGCGGCAGAGAAATTGGGAATGGAATCGATGATAGCGAGAGACATTATTGGGAATTTGAAAGTTGGAGTTTTTTAAAGTCACTGAGTCACTGAGTCACTGAGTCAATAAGTCAATAAGTCAATGAGTCAATAAGTCAGTGTCAGTGTCAGTGTCAGAGTCAGAGTCAGAGTCAGCGTTGATGCGTCTGTCGAATTGAAAATATAGAGTTAATTTTTTAACCTTTAAATTTAAAAGTTATGTTACCAAAAGCATTATCACAACGTTTGGTCAAAAGTGAAGACCTTAATCACCACAAGACGTTTTTCGCAGGAAGATGTGCTGAGTGGTTTGTTGAAACATCGTTTATAGCAGTGGCTGAATATATCAACCCTCAACATATTGTATGCTTGAAAGTCCACGGACTGGAGTTCTTGCATCCTATTTATGCTGGCGACGCTCTTTCGATAGAAAGTACGGTTATCGCCAATGGAAAAAGCACTTTGACGGTCTATACAAAAGTGACTTGTAACAAGACTCCTGATAGAATTTTCTGCGATGGTTTCGCTACTTTCGTTCATGTTAATGACGATACAGTTCCACAACCTCACGGAATCGTCATCACTCCAACGACGGAACTTGAGGCGAAATTGCAGGAAGAAGCGAAACAACTTGTGCTGAAGTCAAAGGAAAAGAAATGATTGTCTTCTGTTGAATTGAAAATTGAAAATTGAAACTTGAAAATTGGCGAAATATTTTTATTTTTGTAAAACAATTTTAAAAATACGCCGTTATTTTTTAGCTTTCAGCAATCAGTCTTCAGTCATCAGTGCTGACGGCGGATAGCTGACGGCTAAAGTTAAAATATAGTAAGGTATATGGACTAAGACTGTTGTCTGTTGTCCGTTGTCTGTTGACAAAAAAATAATTATGGTAAAGACAAGCATCCTTTGGGCTGACGATGAGATAGAACTTCTCCGTCCTCATATTATGTTTCTGGAAAAGAAAGGTTATGAAGTCGTTACGACAAACAATGGCAGTGAAGCCATCGACTTAGTTCGTGAACGTCATTTCGATATAGTGTTTTTAGATGAGCAGATGCCTGGCATTTCTGGCGTCGAGACTTTGGAAAGGATAAAGCATGAATTTCCAAATATTCCTATCGTGATGATTACCAAGAGCGAGGAGGAAGGCGTTATGGAAGATGCCATCGGAAATAAAATCGCCGATTATCTGATTAAACCTGTAAATCCAAATCAGATTCTGCTTTCACTGAAAAGAAACCTTGAACAGAAACAGCTCGTCGATGAGAAATCGACTTCGAAATATCAGCAGGAATTCCGTAAGATTGGAATGGAGATGAACAACAACCTGAACTATAATGAATGGGTTGACGTTTATAAAAACCTCACTCGTTGGGAACTTGAGCTTCAGAAGTCAAATGATGAGGGAATTAAAGAAGTTCTTTCGATGCAAAAACTGGAAGCTGATACACTTTTCTCACGTTATGTTGAGCGTAACTATGTCGATTGGGTGCAGCCAAATTGCGATGACAAACCTACGCTTTCGCATACTTTGATTCGTGATAAAGTCATTCCGCATCTTGATGATAATGACAAGCCTTTGTTTTTCATTCTTATAGATAACCTTCGTTATGACCAGTGGAAGTCGATTCAGACTTTGTTGGAACCTTATTTCAGAACTGAAAACGATGATATATATTACAGTATCTTGCCAACGACAACGCAATACGCGCGTAATTCGATATTCGCAGGATTGATGCCGCTTGAAATACGTCGCCGTTTTCCAAAATATTGGGTTGATGAAGAAGATGAAGGAACTAAGAATCAATACGAAGAAGAACTTCTTGCGGAACAGTTGCGTCGTTTCGGAAAGAATATAAAATGTTCTTACAATAAGGTCTTGAACCTTGCGGCAGGAAAGAAACTCGCTGAGCAGATGTCGAATCTGATGCAAAACAAACTTAATGTAATAGTTTATAACTTCGTCGATATGTTGTCGCACGCTCGTACCGAGATGGAGATAATCAGAGAGTTGGCGTCAGACGAAGAGGCTTATCGTTCTTTGATGCTTTCGTGGTTCGAGCATTCTTCTTTGTTCGACATCATGAAATATATATCGCAGAAAAAATGCAACGTCATCGTCACTACCGACCACGGTTCTGTCTGGGTTAAGAATCCTGTCAAGATTTTGGGTGACAGAGACGTTAATACTAATCTGAGATATAAATATGGCAAGAGCTTGAAATATAATGCGAAAGAAGTGTTTGAAATCCGCGACCCTGAGAAGATTTTCTTGCCAAAAATGAATGTTAGCACGAGTTACGTTTTCTCTCGAGCAAACGATTTCTTCGCTTATCCTAACAATTATAATTATTACGTCAATTATTACAAGAACACATTCCAACATGGCGGCATTTCAATGAACGAAATGTTGATTCCTGTTGCTTTTCTTACAAGTAAATAAATTTTAACAATGCAAGATATAACATTTAAAATCAATGGAGTAGAAGAGTTGTCAAAAGTTTCTGACTTGTTGATAAGCTGGCGAGATAAATCAAATATCATAGCTTTTTATGGAAATATGGGAGCAGGCAAGACCACTCTCGTCAAGAATCTTTGCGCTAAGATGGGCGTGCAAGATGAAGTCAACAGCCCGACTTTCGCTTTGGTGAATGAATATCAGACTGAATCTTTCGATTCTATATTCCATTTTGATTTTTATAGAATAAAAAGTTTAGAAGAAGTCTTTGATATCGGTTATGAGGATTATTTCTACGGAGGAAACCTCTGTCTTTTGGAATGGCCGGAATTGATTGACCCTTTGATGCCTGAACATTTCATAAAAGTAGAGATAACATTGGGCGACACTGACGATAGTAGAGTGATTAAAGTCAGTGTGTTATAATCATAGCCATTGACTGTTGACCATTGACTATTGAACTTTGAATTGTGCTAAATAAAAGGTATTTTTTTCTTTGTTAATTAGGAAGAAATACCTTAATTTTGCATAAAATTTTTTTTATGAAAAAAGTCGTTTTTGTAGGTAGCGGTGCTATCGGAACAGCAATAGGAAATGTGTTGGCTAGAAAAGGCGTTGACGACATTACATTGCTGTCTATTGAAGAAGAAGTAGTAGAATCAATAAATAATTTAAGATATAATTTAACATATTTCCCTAACGTTAAATTATCTAGAAACCTTAAGGCAACGACAGACAAGTCAGTTTTGAAAGACGCAGATGTCATCTTCATGGCAATCCCTTCGGTTGCAGTTGTAGGTTATCTCTTTGATAACAAAGAATATCTGAATCCAAAATCTATCATAGTTAACTTGGCTAAAGGCTTCGGAAAATGCGATTGCCTGATACCAGATTGTCTGCAAGGTCATTTCCCAAATCCTATCATGATGATGAAAGGACCTTCTTTCGCCAGAGAGATAATAAATCGTCAAGATACAGGATTTACGCTTGCCTGCTCTGATAATCAATATTTCAGTGAAATATCAGAGTTGTTTGAAAACACAAATATACGCTTTGACTTCTCTAACGACATAACAGGCGTGGAGTTGGCAAGTATCTTGAAAAACATTTATGCCATTATCATCGGTATGCTTGATGCAAACTATGACTCAGCAAATATGAGGTCTTTGTTCATTACAAAGTCAATCAATGAGATGCGTAGCTTGATGATCAATTTTGGCGGACAGGAAATATCAATGTTCAACTATTGCGGTTTCGGCGATTTCGCCCTCACTTCACTCAACGATATGAGCCGTAACAGAACATTAGGACTTTTGATAGGCAAGGGATTCTTCAACAGCGGCATCTCTGAAAAAGTCGTGCTTGAAGGTCGTATCGCCGTTGATGTCTTCTATCAGAAAGTACAAGATAGCGCTATAGATATCAATGCGTTCCCTCTTATGTCGGAACTCTATCATGTCTTTAATGACAACGATTACCCAACAAAGAAATTCGTCAAGAATGTCTTGAATAAAATCAAATAATAACTAAAATATAATCAATATGAGACGCATCAATTGCATATTGTTAAATTCATAGGTGTAATTGGTACGTCTCTACAACTTTCAACTTTCAGTTTTCAATTTAAAATGGGTATCGTTGTTCGACAGAGCATAAAAGGTGCAATAATGAATTATATAGGGGTGTTGGTGGGATTCATCACCACCTTTTTTATTGTTACCAAATACCTTACGACGGAAGAAGTCGGTCTGACGCGAATCTTGGTTGACGCCTCGATTTTGCTTTCGGGACTGGCACAGCTCGGAACAAGTACCTCGGCGATGCGGTATTACCCTTATTTTAAAGATGAAAAGGAAAAAGACCACGGATTTTTCGGGTGGACGGTAATATTGCCTTTGTTCGGTTTCCTCATCTTTTCAGTATTGTTTTTTGTCTTTAAACAACCGATAGAAAATTACTTCTCCCAAAATTCATCTCTTTTTGTAGATTACATCTATTTCGTCATTCCTATGTCATTTTTTATGATGTATCTGCTTGTCTTTGAGACTAATTCAAATCTCCTGATGCGAATTGTCGTCCCTAAATTCATTAGAGAAGTAGGAATACGTCTTATGACATTGGTCGCCTATCTGCTTTACGCCTTCGATGTGATAGACCTTGATGGAATGGTGGTGGCTCTTTGTCTTACTTACGGATTTGCAACGCTGTTTAATGTCATTTATTTATTCACATTAAAAAAAGTCTCGTTTAAAATTCAACCTTCGTATGTTACAAAATGGTTGCGTAAGGACTTCATATTCTACACTTTATTCCTGATTGCGACCTCTTTGGCAGGAAATCTTATACCAGTGTTGAACACATTCTTCGTATCCGGAAAACTCGGTCTGGCAGTGGCGGGTGTCAACACAATCGCCGTTTATATCGCAAGCATGGTGGAGATTCCGTATCGTTCTTTGGCGGCAATATCACGCCCTCAAATATCTCAGCGGTTGAAAGATAATAATATATTAGGTGTTAATGAACTTGTGCAAAGTGTTTCATTGCATCAGCTTATTGCTTCGCTTTTTATCTTTTTCCTTATTTGGATTAACATCGATTTGATTTACAAATTGATTCCTAACGGTGACATTTATGAGGCCGCGAAATTTGTCGTCTTTATACTTGCTATCGTAAAAATAGTTAACACATCTCTTA
The DNA here is from genome assembly GCA_045656905.1 of Bacteroidales bacterium. Classification (GTDB taxonomy): domain Bacteria; phylum Bacteroidota; class Bacteroidia; order Bacteroidales; family F082; genus Limimorpha. Next base: position 6,175 of record JAZOSA010000126.1, on the reverse strand, counting down.
ATGTCGGAACTACGGTTTTGAGTTATTCTAAATATTACTATTACTCGTTTTTGTTTACTGTAATACTTACATTTACGGCAATAGTGATGAATATTAAACTGATACCTATATGGGGAATGGAAGGCGCAGCTTTGGCATCGCTGATTTCCTACCTCGTATATTACACGGCCTTGCTCGCATTTGTTAAATGGAAACTTGACGTTACGCCGTTTTCCATTAAAGAATTTTATATATTGCTGATAATAACTTCATTGTTTGTAATAGATTGGTTGTTACAGAAATATATGTCCGGAAAACTGATGTCTTGGTTTGATGTTGAAATTATAGGACAAATTGTCGATTCTATACTAAGAACATCGCTTATGTCGTTGTCTGGATTAGTAATTATTTATAAATCAAAGATTTCAAAACAAATAAATGATATTGTCGATAAATTCTTATCACTCTTAAAATTAATATAGAAACATCATGAAAATTATAGTAGTAGGACCTTCGCATCCTTATCGTGGCGGAATCGCTGCGTTTACAGACCGACTGGCAAATGAGTTCGTGTCTGAAAGTGACGATGTTCACCTGTACACGTTCACTTTGCAATATCCGTCGATATTGTTCCCTGGAAAGACACAATATTCCGATGCTCCGGCACCAAAGAATATCAGAATTTTTAGAAGAATAAATTCTATAAATCCGTTTTCTTGGGTTAAGACAGCAAAAGAAATAAGAGCTAAAAATCCTGATATTGTGATATTTGCATATTGGATGTCGTTTTTCGCACCATGTTATGCAAAGATGGCGAAGATAATATCCAAGAATAAAAATACCCGCTGTATCGGTCTGGTACACAATATGATGCCACATGAGAAATCTTTGCTCGACAGATTTTTCTCTCCTTGTTTCGTGAAAAGAATGGATGCTTTTGTGGCTCTCTCAAAATCGGTTTTGGAAGATATCTCCAAGTTGGATAAAAAAGCAAAACCAAAACAATTCTCTCCACATCCACTTTACGACCATTATGGTGATAGAGAAGACAGGTCTCTGGCAATCAATAGTTTGTATCTTGACGATAGATATAATTATCTTCTTTTCTTTGGTTTGATACGAGAATATAAAGGTCTTGACTTGCTTCTTAAAGCGATGGCAGATGAGCGTATTGACAAGTATCCGGTCAAGCTTATCGTTGCAGGTGAGTTCTATGAAAAGAAAGAACCTTATTTACAAATGATTGATAATTATAAGATTAATGATAAAGTCATCATTTGTGACAGATATATCCCAGATGAAGAAGTGAAGAATTTCTTTAACTTGGCCGATATGGTTGTTCAGCCTTATAGATCAGCGACGCAAAGTGGTGTCACACAGGTGGCTTATCATTTTGAAAAACCTATGCTTGTGACCGATGTCGGTGGTTTGAGAGAGATAGTTCCTGATGGAAAGGTCGGTTATGTTGTTGAACCGCAACCTGTTAAGATAGCGGATGCTATTTGTGACTTTTATGATAATGACAGAAAAGAATTCTTTGAAGATAATGTCATTGAAGAGAAGAAAAAGTACGAGTGGTCGAAAATGACGGCAACGATAAAGAAATTATATGCTGAAATTTCAAAATAATTGTTGATAATGAAGAAGATAATTTCGCTTTTGACAAAGATATTTCCTCGTCAGGTGCTGATAAAATTCAGTTATTTATTCAGTATCCTGATAAGACCATTTTATTGGGGCAACAAAGTAGAGTGTCCGGTATGTGGAAAGCATTTCCGTAAGTTTTTGCCGTATGGTTATGGTGAAGCGATGGATAACCGCCTGTGTCCTAGTTGTTTGTCGTTAGAACGTCATCGTCTTCTTTGGTTGTATCTGAAAGAGAAGACTGGATTTTTTAGCGATGAGTTGAAGGTGCTGCACTTTGCTCCTGAGCAGCCTTTCTTGAAGAAATTCAAGAGTTTGAAAAACCTTGACTATACTACTGCCGATCTTGATTCTCCAATCGCGGATTTGCATCTTGATGTCACAAATATCAATCTTCCCGACAATACATATGATGTCGTGATTTGTAATCATGTACTGGAACATGTTGATAATGTGAATAAAGCTTTTTCTGAAATAAAAAGGATTTTGAAATCAGGTGGCTGGGCGATATTGATGGTGCCGATAAATCCTAATGTCGACTCTTTTGAAGATCCTACGATAACAGACCCAAAAGAACGCGAGCGCCTTTTCGGACAATATGATCACGTAAGACAATTCGGTCGCGACTATGCAGAAATTCTGCGCAAAGCAGGATTTGCTGTTGATGCCGACAGATTATATTTCGAACTTGAAGGAAACAGACGCGAAAGAATGCGCCTCGCCCGACCAGGAGAGGAACTTGTTTATAGAGTCATAAAATGAAGAAAGCGAGCCATCGGCTCGCTTTCTTCATTTTAAATTATCAATAAAACTCAGGGTGCATCTCTCTGAATTTCTGCTCAAAATCCCAGAAACGTCGGATGCTTTTCTTGCTCCAGTCTAATCTCAATTCGTCTTTTTCTTCCTCAGTGAGATGCCAGTCGATGTCGCTGTTGTGTAAACGTTGCATCAAAGTGTACATCATCAAAGCTGCAGAAACACTGATGTTGTAACTCTCTGTAAATCCGAACATAGGAATCTTGACATACATGTCGGCGTGTTCCAAAGCGTAGTCGCTGAGACCGGTTTTCTCTGTTCCGAAAACGATGGCGACAGGTTGGTCTAAAGGAAGTTCGTCAGGAGTGTAGTCGTCTTGATGAGGGCATGTGGCGACGATTTTATATCCTTTTTTATGAAGGTTGTCAAATGCTTCAGGAGTGTTGAAGTCTTGTTCGTTATATTTCTTAAGGTCTAACCATTTGACGCTGCCTACCACAATGTCAGGGTTTACGTTATAAACCCAACGGTTTTCTATGACGTGGATGTCTTGGATGCCGTTGATGTCGCAACTTCTCAAAACCGCACTCGCATTATGCGATTGATAAATGTCTTCCAAAACGATGGTGACGTGGCGGGTCCTGTAGTTGAGCACTTCTTCAAAACGTTTTTTTCTCTCTTCAGTGGTGAACTGTTGTAAAAACTTATATAATTCCTGATCTTTAGGTGACATCGTTAATGCTTTTTTTGATTGTTAAATTCTTGATATTTACATTAATATAATAATGTGTTAAAGCAATTGCTTTTTTGTTTTTTATGCTAAAAATAATTGAGCAAATATATTTATTTTTTTTGTTGTTTTTTCAGATAAAAAAACTAAATTTGCAGTTCAAAAAAATAAATTTGATATGGCAAAACAAAACGTTAAGAATGAAGGTGATGAACGCCTTGAATCAATTGAAACAACTTTGACAAAAGCAGAACAATTTGTTATTGATAATCAGAAAGCTATCTTTGTCGTATTGGCAATAATGATAGTAGCAGTTCTTGCTTTCTTTGGTGTTAAGAAATTTTATTTGGAACCACGTGAAAAAGACGCTCAAGTTGCAATTTATCATGCAGAACAGTATTTTGAAAATGACAATTTTGCAACAGCATTGAATGGTGATGGCAACTATCTCGGTTTTGTAGATGTTATCAACGAATTCGGTGGAACAAAAACAGCTAACTTAGCAAAATATTATGCTGGTGTATCATGCCTCAACACAGGCGACTTCAACAAAGCTGTTGAGTATCTTAAATCATACAAAGGAAAAGACGTTATAGTTTCATCATTGGCATTAGGCGCATTAGCAGATGCTTATATGGAATTAGATAATGTTGCAGAAGCTGCTAAATGTTATGAAAACGCTGCAGTTAAATCAGCTAACAGCTTCACTTCACCAATGTACTTGCTCAGAGCTGGTATGGCATACGAAATGGCTGGCGACTACGCAAAAGCTATCGCTGCTTACAACAAAATCAAGGCTGACTATCCTAACAGCAACGAAGGTTTCAGCATTGAAAAGAATATCGCAAGAGCACAAGCAGAATTGAAATAAAAGATTAAGCGAATGAATACGCACCCGATTCGAAAGAGTCGGGTGTTTTTTTTGAAAGATATTTTATGAAAACAGAATTAGAAGAAAAACCAAGATGGTTCACAGGTAGTTATCTGATGGTTTGGATAGCTAATTTTATGATGTATTTTTCTTTTTATTTCGTGACGCCATTGCTGCCGTTATACCTCCGCGACGTCTTCAATGCTGACAAGGCGACGATAGGATTGGTGCTTAGCGGATATAGCGTCGCGGCACTTTTGATACGTTTCTTCAGCGGTTATATCGTCGACAGATTCTCAAGGAAGAAGGTGCTGATGATAGGATATGCCGCCTTTGCCTTGTTTTTCGCAGGTTATTACCTCACAGGCTCGCTGTTGTTGTTCGCTGTTATAAGAACTCTCCACGGAGCACCCTTCGGCTTGACGTCAGTCTCGAGCAATACCGTGGCAATTGATGTCTTGCCGTCGCAAAGAAGAGGCGAGGGAATAGGCTACTGGGGACTTAGCAACAATTTCGCAATGGCTGTTGGCCCGACATTGAGTCTGTGGTTGTACAGCACATATAATAATTATAATCTTTTGTTTACAGTGTCGCTGCTCACGGCATTGCTGGGTCTTGTCGTGAATTCTTTCGTCAAATGCAAATATCGTTCGCCAGTCATGGAAAAAAAGAAAATGTCGTTAGACAGGTTTCTTCTTGTTCAAGGATGGAGTCAGGGCATCTGCATCGCGCTGATAGCAATGTCATACGGAATCCTTTCCACTTATATTGCGATTTATAGTAAAGATGTGTTGAACATCACTACTGGCACGGGGACGTTCTTTATGCTTTTCGCCTTCGGATTGATATTGTCGAGGTTTGTGGGCGTCCGTGCTTTAAGTAAAGGATACGCCACTAGAAATGCGACTTATGGCGTTATCGTGGTCGCTGTCGGTTATTTGACGTTCGCTTTATGGCAAAATCTCTACGGATATTATATTTCAGCGGTGGTGATAGGATTCGGACAGGCGAGCATGTATCCTGCGGTGCAGACTATGTTTTTGAATATGACGACAAACGATAAGCGAGGTACGGCAAATGCAACAATATTGACGAGCTGGGACTTAGGAATCGGTATGGGAATTATTGGCGGCGGTTATGTGGCGGAACATCTTGGCGGATATAACTCGGCGTTTATGATGTCTGCTGTAGTATCCTTGATGTCTGTAGTTTTCTTTTTGTCATACGCAAAGAAAGCATACCTTAGAAATAAAATTGAAAATTGAAAATTGAAAACTGAAAAAATCTGTTGTCTGTTGTCTGTTGTCTGTTGTCTTTTCATTATTTTTGCAAAAAAGAAAAATTATGAAGATAGTATATTTTGGTACTCCAGAAATCGCATCATCGCAGTTGGAAGCGATAATAGCAGCAGGTTATGAGGTGGCAGCGGTTGTTACTGTTCCAGATAAACCTGCGGGAAGAGGAAAGAAGATTCAAAGTTCTGATGTTAAATTGACAGCCTTGAAATATAATTTGCCGGTTTTACAGCCTGTAAGTCTGAAGTCGCCAGAATTCATTGAAGAGCTTTCTTCATACAATGCCGATTTGTTTGTCGTGGTGGCGTTCCGCATGTTGCCAGAAGTGGTGTGGAGCATGCCTCCGATGGGAACTTTCAACCTTCATGCTTCGTTGTTGCCTCAATATCGTGGCGCGGCTCCTATCAACCACGCTATCATCAATGGCGAAAAAGAGACGGGTCTCACTACATTCCTTCTTGATAAAGAAATAGATACTGGCGAAATTATTATGCAGGAAAAGGTCGTTATTGAAGATGATGAGACGGCAGGTACCTTGCACGATAAATTGATGTTGCTTGGTAATAAGGTTGTTGTGGAGACTATCAAAATAATAGAGGAGGGAAGAGTCCAATCTCAAAGTCAAGAGATGATTATCGAGAGGGATAATCTTCAACTGAAGCCAGCTCCAAAAATCTTTAAGGAAGATTGTAAGATTGACTGGACAAAAGACGCTAAGTCGATATACGACTTCATCAGAGGTCTGTCGCCATATCCAGCGGCTCATACTCAATTCGTTTCAGAAAATAACGATACTATTGATATCAAGGTTTTTGAAGTAGTATTGAAGGAAAATAAATCAGAAGATAAAGACTTATATAAAATCAAGACGGACGGAAAGTCGTATCTTGATGTCGTTCT
>JAZOSA010000125.1:0-21340 GCA_045656905.1 Bacteroidales bacterium | reverse complement strand
GAACATCATACAACGACTATCCATATAACGAAGGAGCATCAATGGGTCTCATCCGCCCTGACATCTCAGCTCCTGGTTACTTCATCCGTTCAACTAAATATAACCAAAACGACATCTATGAAATCAGAAGCGGTACATCGCAAGCAACACCAATCGTAGCTGGCGTAATCGCTCTTATGTTGGAAAAGAACTCAACACTCACTCCAGCTCAAATTTCTGAAATCATTGAAACAACAGCAACATCAAAACCTGCAACAAAAAATAATAACGTTGGTGCAGGTGTTGTTAACGCTCTCGCTGCAATAAACAGCATCACTGAAGTGGTTGGAAATCCTTTCGTACAAGTAAGCACATTCGCTCCACAAGTAATATCAACAGGAAAACAAACCATCGGCATCACATTGAATAACACAGGTAACGGTGCTAGCGATGAAAACACCTCTGTGACATTATCATTATCAAACGACCCTTATATAACAATAGCTAACCCAACACAAAACGTTGGCAGAATTGGAGCAAACAACAACCAGACATTATTCTTCGAACTCGATGTCGATGCACAGACACCTAGCGGCCACACAGCCACTTTCTCTGTCAATACAACAAGCGGAAGCTTGTCATGGGACAATGCCTTTTCTATCAACATCACGTCTACACCTGAGATCACTTTCCAATCTGTCAGCCCTGCAGTAGTGAAGACCAACACATCTACCGACATCAATGTCACTATAGCAAACACTGGCACAGCAGCGTTCTCTGACTCTATCAAACTCAAACTCGTCACAATATCAAACGACTTAAAACACGTCACTTTGGTTGATAATGAAACATCAATAAAACCATTAGGCGTAGGTGAAACAGGAACAGGAACATTTACTATTGAAACAAAAACACCTAGTGAAGGTTACAAATTTGACTTCTTCCTTGAAACATATTCAGAATATTCAAACCCAACAAATTACGTTTACGAATTCGAGAACGACTTGCAAGGATGGACATATTTCAACGCTAGTTCAAATTACATCAAGGCTCCTTGGTTACACAGCACCAATGCAACTACTCTAGCAGAGATTCACGACTCTCATTCAGGAAAAGGTCACCTTATGAGTATTACATATAGAGATGGCGCTGCAACAAACTATACACCTATTGACAATTATCTCGTTTCTCCTGTTAAAATCAAAGCCACAGAAAACAGTAAAATCAGTTTCTATGCCTGTGCAAACAACGATTATTTGGACAAAGAACACTTCGGCCTCGCTGTATCAACAGCAGGTAACACTTCTTCAAGTGACTTTACTACAGTTCAAGACTGGATAATCTCAGACAGAACAACATGGAAACAATACACCGTTGACTTGAGCGCATACGCAGGTCAAGAAATATATGTCGCTATACGTCACTTCTTCACAGCACAAGAATGGGAAGACTCTTATTATGGTTATGACTACTGTGCTTTAAATATCGACGATATCGTTTTCAGCGATGTAACATTAAGTATAAAACACATTACTACATACAGCTACGATGACCCTTATTATTTCAACGTAATGGTAAGCAATACTATCAATTTGCCTATGGTTGAAAATCTTACAGCCACAGCAATCAGCAGCAGCAAGATAAATTTAACATGGGATGCTGTCAATAACGTGAGCGGATATAACGTATATCGCGACGGTCAAAAAATCGCTACTGTGACAGAACCAACATTCGAGGACTCAAAACTCAATCACGAGACACAATATTGCTATGCTGTTACAACTATCACAAGCTATGGCGAGTCTGGACTCTCAGAAGAAACATGTGCAACAACATTAGAACCAACAGAAGCTCAAATTCCAGCAAACCTCAACGCTACTGCAGAAAGCGGTTCTACAATAGTCTTGACATGGGACGAATCAGCTGAAGCCGCAAGCTATAACGTTTATCAAGGTACAGATTTGATTGCTTCAGACATTGTTTCAACAATGTATATCGTCAACGGTCTTACTGCTGAAACAGAATACTGCTTCAGCGTTTCTGCAGTCAACAAACTCGGCGAATCTGCAAAATCTGAAAGCGCATGCGCTACAACATTAGAAGATTCTGGCAATGACCCAATTGAACCAGAACCTGATCCAGAACCAACATTAGCAGCACCTGTCGTAAAAGCAGAAGCAACAAGCGATACAACAATAGTATTATCATGGAAACCTGTGGAGAAAGCAGAGAGATACAATATTTATAGCGGTACAGAAACAATCAAGATGGCTTTAAATGATACAACATATACCGTTACAGGACTTGAAGCTGAAACACAATACTGTTTTAATGTAGTAGCTATCAACAGAGAAGGTCAATCTGACAAATCAGAAGACGCTTGTGCCACAACATTAAAAGCTGAAGAACCAGGCGATGAACCAACAACATTGGAGTCTCCTGTCGTAAAAGCAGAAGCAACAAGCGACACAACAATCCTCTTGACATGGAACGCTGTTGAAGGCGCAATGCGATACAACATCTACAGCGGAGACGAAACTGTCAAGTTAGCAGTAAACGAAACATCATACACCGTTGCTGGATTAAAAGCTGATACTCAATACTGTTTCAATGTAGTTGCGATTAACAGAGAAAGTCAATCTGAAAAATCAGAAGACGCTTGCGCCACTACATTAAAAACTGAAGGCATTGAAGAACAGACATCATCATTCAACATCTATCCAAATCCGGTTAGCGACAAACTCGTTATCGAGACTGAAGAAACAATCGAAGCAGTAACAATCTACACAATAACAGGTGTTATTGTTGGTCAACAGTCAACAGTCAACAGTCAACAGTCTTTGTCCATTGACGTAACCAACTTGAACAGCGGCGTTTACTTCATGAAAGTCGTTACAGAAAATGGTGAAGCGATACAACGCTTTATTAAGAAGTAGTTGTGGCTAAAGACTAATGGCTAAAGACAAAAGTCTGAAGTCTAAAGGCTAAAGTTAAAGAGCTGCTGTAAAAGGCAGCTCTTTTTTTTAGTCGGTCGCTGAGCTTGTCGAAGCGCCGAAATTATTTTTATCTTTGCACAACATTAAGTTTCAATGATTTTATGAAGAAAATATTTGTACTTGTAGCAGGACTATTCCTTTGCACATTATTTGTCAATGCGCAAAACAGCGTAATTGACAGCGCATTACAAACCATCTTAAACCAAAAGAACGATGATTATGTCGACATTAACATCATCTTGAAGTCACAGATGTCGACTGCAGAGTTATCATCATTATATTGCAAAAGCGACAGCAAGGAAGTGCGTCGCGAACTCATGGTTAACGAGTTGAAGAAATATTCACAAAGGACACAATCCGACATTTTATCGCTCATCAATGCTGAAGAAAGAAACGACAAAGTCATTGATGTCAAGAGTTTCTGGTTGACGAACTTCATCAACTGCAAGGCAAAACGCGACGTCATCTATCAGTTAGCATCACACCCTGATGTCGCTGCGATAGTTTATAATGGAGAGATGGAAGTCGTTTCCGACGCCATTGAAAAGAAATCACGCGGCGTTCAGTCATCAGCGGAAGTGGCGCAACATCTCACACAGATAAAAGCCGACAAGGCATGGGAGTTAGGATACACTGGCAAAGGCGTCATCGTGGCAGTCCTAGACTCTGGCGTCAACACAGAGCACGCCGACCTCAAAGACCATTTATGGAACGGCAACGCCCAACACGGATATAACGTAGTTTATCCTGGACAAGACCCTATCGACACCGGCAGTCACGGCACGCACTGCGCCGGCATCGTTTGCGGCGACGGCACCTCTGGCAAGATAACAGGCGTGGCACCAGACGCCACCCTGATGAGCATAAAACTGTACGAAGGCAACTCAGGACTCACCCTCGAACGATTGACAAGAGGAATAGAATTCGCAGTAGACAACGACGCCGACATCTTAAGCATATCACAAGGTTGGAGAGGTTCTTATGCCACTGCTTACAGAACAGAATTACGTAACACTTTCAACAATTTATTGGAATTAGGCATCATCGCTGCTGTGGCATGCGGCAACGACCGTCACGACATCAATTCATACCCTGTTCCTAATAACGTTCGTACTCCTGGCGACTGCCCTCCTCCATGGTTAAACCCAGACCAGACAACGCAAGGCGGATTGTCAAGCGTCGTCTCAGTTGGCGCCGTCGATGAAAACAATGTCGTGTTAGGAATATCATCACAAGGTCCTGTAGAATGGGACGACTATCCTTACAACCCAGGAATGGGTCTCATCCGTCCAGACATCGTAGCTCCAGGCGAAGCAATATCTCTCAGCAACGACTTGAATGAACTCTACGCAAAGAAAGCAGGCACATCACAAGCAGCACCAAGCGTCGCTGGCGTCATGGCTCTTATGCTCGAGAAAAACCCTGAACTCTCTCCTGCCGACTTATGCAGAATCATCGAGACCACCGCGACAAAAGTCTCTGAAAAGAAAAACAACGACACCGGTTCTGGCGTAATCAACGCACTCGCAGCAGTGCAATACGTCGACTTCAACACCAGCGGTCCTTATCTCAACGTATATTCCTTCAACACCAAACTCACTCCTGGCGACAACCTTGATTTAGACCTTGTATTAATTAATAATGGACAAAAATCTACATCAGGAAATACCAATGTCACTATCACTACAAACGACAGCTATACCACCATCGTCAATGGCGAAGCAAGTTTCGGAGTGATGGCATCCAACGCAACGGCAACAGCAAAACTTACAATATCAATAGACAAATTATCTCCAGATAATCATAAAGTTATATTGACAGTAAACGCTACTAACGGAAGTCACAAACGTACTTTCGACATTGAAGTCATCGTCTCCAACGAACTGCTTCCTCCAACCATCAACGCTCAGGCTAACGGCAACAGCATCAGTCTGTCGTGGGAAGCTACAAACAACGCGACATCGTATAACATCTACCGCGACGATACATTCATCGACAACACAGCATCTACTTCATATCTCGACGAAGGTCTGGAATACGGCACTTTATATGGATATACCGTGACATCAAAACGCGGCGAACAAGAATCGGAACACTCTAAGCCATTACGCGTACAGACAAACGACAATCCTAACGCGCCAGCACCTACCAACGTAACAGCAAGCGAAGACGGCGACCTCGTCAACATCACTTGGACCAACAGCAACAACAGCGGTTCCAATATCTACAGAAAAGACGCCACATCAGGCGAAATGACGACTCTCGCTTCTAACATAGAAGGCGAATCATATACCGACAACAGCTGGAACACCTTGCAAGACGGCGTCTATCAATATGGCGTTTCTAATCTATATATGGAAGACGGCGCCATCTACGAAGAAGGTTTCGAAAGCATATCTGCAAACAACATATATAACGCAAACGACGCTAACTGGTACTACTACAACGGCGGCGACGGCAAATATAGCTGGTCCGTAGAAGAAAGTCTGTCCGCCGGCATGGTAAACAACCCAGTAACATTCACTCCTTATATGGGCAGCAAAGCCGCATTCATCAAGTCGTATTACAGCGACCCATCGCATCTGACATATCTGGTGTCAAATCCTATGGACTACACTCAATATGACAGCAGCAGTCTTGGAATGTCGTTCCATTACATCACTCCTGCTTGGGGCACAGACATCAACACATTGAAAGTCATGGCCAGCGAATCTCACAACAGTGGATGGACAGAATTATGGTCAAGCGAAAAAACCGACGCATCAGAATGGACTAAGATAAAAATAGACCTCAGCGATTATATCGGCAAGACATTCTTCATCGCATTCGTAAATGTCGCTGGATACGGTTACTGCACAGGCGTCGACGAAATAAGTTTCTTAGGCGACAGCAGCAAAGAATCAAGGATTGAATGGTCAGAAAAAATATACAAAGGCATCAACGACGATGGATTATCTGAAAACAACGCCAATAACAGTTTCGCATTCATATCTGGCAACGAACTAATTATCAACGGTGAAGGTCAAGTGCAAATCATTGATATGATGGGAAGAATAGTTTATAGCAATGAAATAAACGGAGATGCAAGAATAAATATCAGTCATCTTAACAAAACTGCGTATATCATTCGTCTGACAAACGGAATTGAAAACAAAACACAAAAGATTGTTGTTTATTAACCGCTGACTGCTAACTGCTGACCGCTGATAGCTAAAAAATTGGTCTCGTTTTTGTAGATTTGAAAGAAAAAATCTATTGAAAATGAAGACCAATTTCTTTTTATTAACAATAGCATTGTCATTTACATCTTTACTCAATGCTCAGTCTTTTAACACTTTATGGAAAAGTGTCAATACAAATATAGAAAACAACCTTCCTGAATCAGCAGAGGTTTATCTTGATAAAATAGAACAGAAATCCATAAAGGAAGACAACCAAAAAGAACTTCTTAAAACCTTCATCTATCGTTTCAAGATTTTTAACCTGAAAGACGAAAACCCTCTTGAAACCTCAATAAAATTCGCTGAAGAAAATATCGGCAGACTCCAAGAACCGGAAAAATCTATATTCAACATCGCAATAGCTTCTCTTTATGAGAGTTATCTGAGTCAAAACCTGCACAACATCAAAAAACAACAGTCGATAGTCGACCAAGAATTGGATATGAAATTCTGGAGCAAAGCGACATTTGAAAAAGTTATTAATAAATATTATGACAACGCCCTTTCAGATGTTGAAACCTTACAAAACAACAGCACAAAATCATATCAAGATGTCTTGACAATCGGCAATTCAAACAACGACTTCGACTACGACATCGAACCTACGCTTTACGATTACTTGGTGCATAAGACCTCAAGAATACAAGATTTGTATCAGGAACTTATTGATTTTGACAAGAAAAAAGGTTATGCTGACGCTGCGATTTATAATGAGATTCAGAAAACAAAATATGAATATGAAACATCTAATGATTTAGAAGCATATCTCAATTCCTTAATAAAAATTAAGAATGACAATCTCAGCAACAGTCTTGTCACTTCAGTGATGGCTTTGCAAGCAGAAGCGATATTAGGACAAAAGTCTATGCAAGAAGCCCTTGACATCTGCGAAGAGGCGATTAAGTTATTCCCTAACAGCATCGGAGCGAAACAATGTGAATCAATACGTTCAGAGATTTTACAACCAGAACTTACATTCAGTATGCAGAGTGTCGTGCTTCCAAATCAGAAAATTAATGCTAAGATTTCTTATAGAAATTTAACAAATCCTCACTATAGAATTTATAAGTTAGAACAAGCCGAACTGAAAGAGATTGACGGAAGGTCAATACAAGATATTGTAAAGACTTTATTAAGGAAAGATTATATCGTTGAAAATGTAGTCAACGTTCCAGAAAACGAAGATTATCAAGAACATTCAATTGACATCAAACTGCCGGAATTAGAATGCGGAACATATTTCATAATGTTTTCCAAAGACGACATTTTCTCAAAAAACGAAGAACATCTTCCTGCAATTCATATCTTCCAAGTCAGCAATCTTAGTTTCGTCACCACAAAAGAAAACGACGATTTCATTGTCTATGTCCTTGACAGAGAAAGCGGCAAACCAGTCAAAGATGTAAATGTCAATATTTTCAAACGCACTTACGATTATTCCAGACGCCAATATGTCAAGACGACAATCTCCGACCTGACGACAGACAAAAACGGAACTGTCAAAGTCGTAAACGGAACAAACAATCCATTCCATATCGACCTTTTCAAAGGCGACGACAAACTTCTCTCTGATTTATATTTCCATAATTATCAAGATGATAAAGAAGAAAAATTAACAGAAAAAACACATTTCTTTACCGACAGAGCTATTTATCGTCCGGGACAGACTGTCTATTTCAAAGGCATAATGTTAAATCAAAATTCCAGTCTGAAAGAATTGGTCATTGGAAAAGAAACCAAGGTAACATTCAAGGATTCCAATTGGCAAGAGATTGCGGCACAGACATTTAACACAGACGAATTTGGTTCTTTCAACGGAAGTTTCGTCATTCCGAATAATTTAGCCAACGGATATTTTGAGATTAGAAACGAAAGCGGATATGTCAGTTTCAAAGTTGAAGAATACAAACGTCCGACTTTTGAAATCACATTCAACAATCCCGACAAAGCATTCAAACTCAACGAGAATGTGGAATTGTCGGGTTCCGTAAAAGCTTACGCCGGCTTCGGTCTTGACAATATAAACTACGACTACACTATCGTAAGACGCACTTATTTCCCATACCGTTTCTGGTGGGCATCAAACTACGCCGACAACGAAAAACAAATAGATTTCGGCGAAGGTCAAACCGATGAAAACGGCAACTTCAAAATCAATTTCAACCTTCTTCCCGACAATAACGAAAAAGACAAACTTCCTGTCTTTGAATATATTGTAACGATAAACGCCACCAACGCACAAGGCGAGACCCAGACTAAAACTTACACTTTAAAAGCAGCGGAAATTGACCTGATTATCGACTTTAACTACCAACGTAAAACCGTCAGCAAAAACAATCTCGACCTCGTCACCTTCAGCGTCAAAAACCTTAAAGAAAATCCTATCGAGGCAAAAATCATAAGGAAGATTTATAAGGTTAACGACAACGGACAGAAATCAACAGACGACAGAAAACTGATATACGATGACATAATTGATGTCATTGGAGAAGCAAAACTCTTCCAAAATGTTAACAAAAATTTAGACAAAGGTCGCTATGTCGTTGAATTGATTTCAGCATACAACGAAAAGGCACGGACTTCTATCGAATTGACAATCATTGACTACAGCAGCAGCAAAATGCCTTATGAAACAATGTGCATTTCTTACTCTGACAAAGAGTCAGTTCAGCCAGGAGAAAAAGTTAATTTTTATTTAGGAAGTTCTGCCAATGATGTCACTGCTTATGTCATGATAAAACACGGCGATAAAGTAAGATTCTACGATTGCAAGACCATCAACAACAAAGTCGCAAAATTCACTTATAAGGTAAAGGAAGAAGACCGAGGCGAAATCTCATTCGAGGCGTTCTTCGTGAAAGACAACACAATAAACATAGTACGACATATTGTTTCCGTGCCTTATGACAATTTGAAGTTAGACATACAATTAGATGTTGAAAGAGACGACTTGCAACCAGGTTCCGAAGAAAGATGGAATCTCACGATTAAAGACTATGAAAATGAAGGCATTGTAGCAAGTCTCTTGGCAGGAATGTACGATGCTTCGTTAGATGCTTTTGCGAAAAACATCTGGAATTTCAACACAACTCCCGACTTCGTGAGAGCACAACAACCAAGAAGCGACAACGGTTTTACAGACTTTTCATGCTCAGCATGGAATCCTCATATCATAACTTACGAATTATTCGACTATTATCTGATGTCGGACGTCGCTTTGATTCATATCTCGAGATACAGATATTCATCCACAATCCATGCGAAAGACATTATGATGATGTCGACAACACAAAGAAAATCCTTGGCAGTCAACGTTGGCGGCGTCAACACCAACGACTCTTACAAAAAAGAGGAAGTAACGGAAATGGAGATGGAAGAAGCAGACGCCGAAATATTCAAGAAAGTTGAAGAAAATCAAAGCACTGAAAATCAAGAGATGAGTCTGAGAGAAAACTTCAACGAGACTGCATTCTTCTACCCTAACCTAAAGACCAACGAAGACGGAAGTCTCACATTCTCATTCACTATGCCCGATGCTTTGACACGCTGGAACTTGATGATGATGGCTTATACTAAAGACTTGAAAGTCGGGACTTTAAACAAGACTTTCACCACATCAAAACCTCTTATGATTATGAGCGATATGCCTCGTTTCGTCTATGAAAACGACACACTTTGGATTGTGGCGAATGTTATCTCTCAGCAGTCAGCGGTCAGCGGTCAGCAGTCAGCATTTGCCAAGTTGGAGATTTTCGATGCTTTGACGATGGAACCTCTCGACCTTATTATTTCCGAACAAGAAGTCGCGATGAACAATATTCCTGCTGGACAAAGTCAAGCGGTGAGATGGAAAGTGGCATTCGGCAAAGACTTGAATCTGTTGGCTTTACGTTTCAGCGTGAATGCAGAAAAATTCTCCGACGCAGAACAACATCTTCTTCCAATACTAAGCAACGAAGTCTTTATGACAGAGACATATCCTTTGATAGTAAGAGAAAACTCAGAGAAGACATATTCCTTTGATTTTGAAAATAATAACGAAAGAAATCAAGGCGTGACACTGAACATCTGCGCCAATCCTGTCTGGTACGCAATACAGTCATTGCCTTATCTCTCCCAAGAAAACGGTCAATATGCTGATGTCGCGTTTAACATATTCTACGCCAACAGCATAGCATCTTACATCGCACAAAGCATTCCTAACTTCTTAAATTATATCGAAGAATGGAAAGTGAAATCTCCTGACGCGCTGATGTCGGCACTGCAAAAAGACGAAAACCTGAAAGCCATCATGCTACAAGAAACACCTTGGGTCTTGGAAGCCAAGTCCGAAGCAGAACAAAAAGCAATGCTCGCTAACTTATTGGACGTTAATACCATAAAAGACAAAACTAGCGAAACATTAAACCTCATCAAGGAGAAACAATCCATCAACGGAGGTTGGTCGTGGATTGAAGGAATGCCAGAAAACGCCTTCATCACACGATATATCCTGAACGGTTTCGGCAGACTTCAAATGATGAACGTGATAAATGCTCTGGAGAAAAACCATCAGTCGATTGTCAATGCGATAACTGAAAAAGCTATCGGTTTCATCGCCGAAGAAGTCGTTGAACAATACAATTTCATCAAAGAAAAAAACAAAGGAAAATATTACTACAGTTCCTCGACTGCGAGCAACTTATTCGCACTTAGTTATTTCGACTTCAACCACGACAAAGAATTCGTCACAGCACAAAATTATTTCATCAAAAAACTCAAAGACGACTGGAAAAAACTCAGCTTCTCCGACCAAGCGAAAATCGCTCTTATTTTACATCGCAATGGTGTGACAGACACGCCTCAACTAATCATTAAGTCGTTGAAAGAGAGAGCTCAGAAGAGCGAGACCTTAGGAATGTACTGGGCAGGAAACGACAACTTCTTCAGCACCGCATCGCAGGTAAACGAACAGACTATCATTATGGAGGCATTTAACGAAATAAATCCTGACGTACAATTACTCAACGAGATGAAAGTCTGGTTGTTATGCAACAAACGCACTAATATGTGGGACAACGCACAAGCAACCGTCGATGCAGTCTATGCCTTGCTCTTTGATAAGTCAACAAAACAACATGACTATATGTCTACAAGTGTGGCAATTCAAAATCGTGGAACCAATTTACTCGTTGATATCAAGAACGACAACAACGACTCTGATTTCATGACACAGCACTATTGGGACGCAGAAGATTTGAAAGACATCAGCGAAATCGTGATTAACAATGGAACCAACAATCTAGTCTGGGGCGGATTGTTCCGTCAGTATTTCGTTTCCATCGACGAAGTGAGAAAACACGAATCGCCATTGAATGTCGAGAGAAAAATATATGTCGAAAAAGTCAACGACGAAGGCACATATCTCGTTCCTATTGAAAATGAAGAAATTAAGGTCGGTGACAAAATCATCGTCAATCTGTATATCGAAAGCTCGCAAGACATGGAATTCGTCTTTTTGAAAGACCTAAGAGCAGCTTGTCTCGAACCTTCGGAACAAATGTCAAAATACAAATACAGTGACGGAATGTTGTATTATCAAAGCAACAGCGACACCTTCATGGGGTTCTATTTCGATAATTTGCCAAAAGGAAAACATCAAGTAAGTTATTCTATGTACGTAACAAAAGAAGGCAACTTCAGCAATGGATACGCCTTGATACAATGCTTGTATTCCCCTGAATTTTCTGCCTATTCGGAAGGAATGAGAATAACCATCAGAGACTGATATTCTCCGGCACTTGTCAGGTTTTAGTAATTAATTGATTGCTAATTATTAATAACCTGATTTTTAATGTTTGTTTTGTCAAAAAAATCCTTACCTTTGTGGGATTTTAAATCCTTCATTTGAGGACTTTTTTGATAGAAAAACCAACATTAAAAGCTATATGAAAAAAAACATTTTTACTCTCTTAGCATGTTTAATTGTATGTTGTTTTGGTTTTGCACAAAACAATATCATTGACAATGAGTTACAAAAGATTTTAAATCAAAAAGGCAACGACTACATTGATGTCAACATCATGTTGAAAGCACAGATGACTAGCGATGATTTCGCAGTCTTGAACTGTGAAAGCGACAGCAAAGAAGTGCGTCGCGAGCTCGTTACCAACGAATTGAAAAAATTCGCAGAGAATTCTCAAAAAGACATCATGTCTGTTCTTCAAGCCGAAGAAAGAAGCAATAAAGTTACAGACATCAAGAACTTTTGGATTGCCAACTTCATCAACTGTAAGGCAAAAGCTGATGTCATATATCAGTTAGCATCACACCCAGATGTAGCGACAATCAGCTATAACAGCGTGATGGAAGTCGTTGATGACACAGAAGAAACAAATTCCAGCGACACACGCGCCATAACAGCAACTATCGGAGACCACTTGAAACAAATCAAAGCCGACGAAGCTTGGAAATTAGGTTACACTGGTAAAGGCGTCGTCGTAGCAGTCCTCGACTCTGGCGTCAATACAGACCACACCGACCTCAAAGACCATTTATGGAACGGAAATGCTCAACACGGTTATAACGTAGTAAATCCAGGCAGCGCACCTGTCGACGACAGAAGCCACGGCACACACTGCGCTGGTATCATCTGCGGCGACGGTACTTCAGGTTCATTGACTGGTGTTGCTCCTGACGCTACCTTGATGAGCATCAAGTTATATGATTCAAACGCAGGACTTACAGTCGACAGATTGCTTGCTGGCGTTCAATTCGCAGCAGATCACAAAGCTGACATCTTGAGCATCTCTCAAGGTTGGTTAGGCGCATCTGACGATAACAGAAACACATTGCGCACAACTTTTGAAAACTTGTTGCGACAAGGCATCGTAGCAGTTGTAGCTGCTGGTAACGACCGTACCGATATTGCCACATATCCAGTTCCAGGAAACATCCGTACTCCTGGCGACTGCCCTCCACCATGGTTACACCCTGACCAAACAACACAAGGCGGAAAGTCAAGCGTCGTTTCTGTAGGTGCTGTTGATGATAAAAACGAAATAGTAGGAATCTCATCACAAGGTCCTGTTACATGGGAAGGAACATCATACAACGACTATCCATATAACGAAGGTGCATCAATGGGTCTCATCCGTCCTGACATCGTAGCTCCTGCTACAATACTCTCTCTCAGCAATGCAAGCAACACCCAATACGTAATAAAAGGCGGTACTTCACAAGCCGCTCCTTGCGTCGCTGGCGTCATGGCTCTCATGCTCGAGAAAAACCCAGACCTCACACCAGAAGACTTATGTAGAATCGTTGAAACAACAGCTACCCAAAAAACAGATAAAAAAGATAACCTCTACGGATCTGGCGTGGTAGACGCTCTCAAAGCTGTTAGATATGTTGACTTCCACGTTGATGCTTCTGTCATAAGACCTTATGCTTTTACAAGCATATTAAACGCTTATGAAAACGTCAACTTTGAACTTACTTTAATCAATAACGGTGAAGCTGCAACTAACGGCACTACAACTGTAACAATCTCAGAAAGTGATGATTATACAACTATCGTTGAAGGTACCAAGACTTATGCTCAAATGGCAGTTGACGCAACAGCATCAGCAACTTTCATTGTAAGCTTCGACCATTTAATCCCAGATAACCACGAAGTTACATTTACAATCAATGCTGGTGAAGGTAATATCTTTGACCTTGTAGTTACAGTTTCTAACGAACTTGTCCCTCCAACTCTTACTGCAACTGCAAACGGCACAGACATCAACTTGTCATGGAATGAAACAAACAACGCTACATCTTATAACATCTATCGCGACGGTGTACTCCTTACAAACACAACATCAACTTCATACACTGACACTGGTTTGGAATATGGTACAATTTACGCATATACTGTAACAACAAAACGTAACGACTTAGAATCTGAACATTCTCTTACAGTTCGCGTTCAAACAGAAGACAACCCTAACAGACCTTCTCCAACAAATGTCGTTGCAACAGATAAGGGCACATACGTAAACGTCACTTGGACAAATGGTGAAAACAGCAATGCTTCTAACATCTACAGAAAAGACATAAATACAGGCACAGAAACAAGCATTGCTACAAACGTAAACGGTGCTTCTTACGATGATAACAACTGGGATACAGTAGAAGACGGCATTTACCAATATGGCGTTGCCAATACTTATGCAGCAAACGAAAATCTCTACACCGAAGGTTTTGAAAATACCACCATTACAGCTGATTCAAATGAATATAAGAAAGACAATGCTAAGTGGTATACATATAATAAAGGCAGTATATACGATAAATGGGAAATAAAAGGCAAATCATCTCATAGTGAACATTACCCTTATAATGGACAAAAAGCAGCATTCTTTAATAGCACCGCAGAAAATTTAGCCTTAAGTTATTTGGTATCACCTCAGTTTGATTTTACTGAACACAATGGAAGTACCGTAAAACTTTCCTTCTATTACATTACTCCAGAATGGTCAGGTTATCCACAATGTGTCAACCGCCTTAGTGTTAAAATTGGCACATCACCAACAGGACCTTGGGAAGAAACTTCTTTATGGTCAAATAATCAGGTTTCTGTTGCAAAATGGACTAAAGTTGAAATTGATTTAAGTGCATACGTAAATAACACATTCTACATAGCATTTGAAAATGCGGTAAAGGCTGGACATTGCAGCGCAGTTGACGATATCAACATTTCTATCGAAGGCAGTTCAGAATCAAGAATTGAATGGAGTAACGACGTTTACAAAAACGTCAATATTTTCGTTCAAGACGGACTTTGGTCAAGCATAGACAACTGGTCTGCAAAACGTCTTCCAAACGAAACTGAAAAAGTAATCATCGATGCTAATGCAACAATAACAAGCGACAGCGACATTACAGTCTACTCTTTATTAATTAATGAAGGCAAGTCATTGACACTTAACAGCGACGTCAAATTGAGAGTAACAGATGATTTCGTAAACAACGACGCCGACGCATTCATCATCAACGATGGCGCACAGGTATTCCAAAGCAACGACGATGTTGCCGCCACATTCCTTATGAACATCGTATCTCCAAGAGATACAGAGGGATATTCTTCTGAAGAGGAATTCAACCCTACAGGATGGCAGTTCATCGCTTCACCTATGAAAGATGCCAAGATTAACGATTTCGTTCCAACATTCAACTATGACTTGTTCAAATATGACGGAACACAAGAACTGGAATGGCTCAACCATAAATACGAACCAATAGAGCTAACAGCACCTCAAAATCTTATGGCTGAAGCAACAGGCACTACAACAATAAGATTGTCATGGAACCCTGTTGAAGGTGCAACAAGCTATAATGTTTATTATGATGGTAACGACGTGCCTTTTGCCACTACTGCCGACAACATTTTCGAAATTACAGGACTGACACCTGGCACACAATATTGCTACACTGTTACCTCAGCCACTGCTGATAACGAATCTGAAAAACCTTCAGCAGTATGTACCAAAACAATAACTTTAGCTCCTCAATTAGTTGCTAATATGGCAAGTCATAGTTCAATAGTCTTGTCATGGAACGCTGTCGCAGGCGCTGAACTCTATCATGTATACAAAGGCAATGAAAAGATTGCTAGTGTAACATCAATTTCTTATACAGTAAACGGCTTAAATCCTGCAACTGAATATTGTTTCACTGTTACATCCGTTGGTTCTGAATTCCTCGGAATAGAATCTGCAAAATCTAATGAAGAATGCGCTACAACAGATATAACAGCACCTACTGCTCCTCAAAATGTAGTAGCAACAGCAACAAACCCTTATTCAATAACACTGACATGGGATGCAGTGGCAGGTGCTGATACTTATAACATCTATTTAGGTAACACTAGTGTAGTTGAAGACATCACATCAACAGAATATACTATCAATGGTTTAAATCCAGGTGGGCAATATTGTTACACCGTAACTGCAGTTAATAGATTGGACGAATCTCCTAAATCAGAAATGGATTGTGCCACAACACCACTTCCAACACCAGAAGCTCCTCAATTAACTGCTACAGCAGCAGGTTCTGCAGTAGAATTGACATGGAACGCCCCTGCTTATGCAGCGACTTATAAAGTATATGATGAAGAAGGTCTCGTAGCTGAAGGCATATTTTCAACAACTTATACAGTTTATGACTTAGAAGCAGGAGAACACTGCTTTACAGTAATTGCAGTTAATGCAGAAGGCGGCGAATCTGGCGCATCAAATACAGATTGTGCAACAACTACAGCACAAGACCCAGACGCACCAATAGCAGAACATGTAATAATTGGCGAGGGCAACAGCACAACTGGAATGCTTCCTTTGCAATCAAATCAGCGTTATTCAATCTCACAACAGATATACACCAGAGCTGAGATGCAACAAACTGGAGACATTAAATCTGTATCATTCAAATATAAGAGCGGTTTGTCAGCACCTTGCACACGCACTGTTAAAGTATATCTCAAACAAACCACAAAAGAAGTATTCGAAAACACTAAAGATTGGTTATCAATGACAGATGCTGATTTGGTTTATGATGGCAACATCACTATCAATGGTATTGCTGACGAATGGGTTCGCATCGATTTAAACAAAAAATTTAAATATACAGGAAACAACTTGGCTGTCTGCGTTTATGACTATACTGATAGAGCTGATGCCTCAATAATATTCGCTGCAGATGAAATTAGTGATGCAAAAGCAATATATTATTCTTCTTGGATGTATCCTGCACCACTTGACCCATCTAAGCTTACTGATAATGGCAGTATTCCTAGCCCAACAAAAAGAAACCAAATTCGTTTCTCATTTGACACTGGCGCACCAGAACCACCTCAAAACTTGGCTGTTAGATCAACAGATGCAACAACAATTCACTTGTCATGGGACCCATCTGATGGTGCAACAAGTTATGAAATCTACTTAGGTACCATGGGTGGAGACCCTATTGCATACACAAGTAATACTGAATTCGATGTAACAGGATTGATAAACGGAAATACTTACTGTTATGCAGTAAAAGCTGTCAACGCCAAAGGTATATCAGGTTATAGTGAATTAGAATGTGCCACAGCTGGCGACATTCAATTAGAAATGTGTAATTTAATATTCACTTTATACGATTTGCCTTGGGGTGATGGATGGAGACAAGGAAGTAAAATAACTGTTTCTTATGAAGGTGCAGGTCCTATTGACCTCACTACCCCACCTTATGATCCTGAGACAAGTGCTTATAAAGAAACACCTCATACATTATCTATTCCAAAAGGAACTGAAGTTACAGTAACATACACAAGATCAGCAAATGAGATTTCAACAGGCGAATCATATAATATTTATCAAAACTCATTTGATGTTAAATGTGAAAACGGCGTAGTTCTTCTTGTCACAAATGCAGAGGAGTTAGAAGGCGGTGAAACATTTACATTCACAGCAGATTGTACACCTAAGGTACCAAATGCTCCTGTATTAACAGCTAATGCAACAAGTTCTACAGAAATTGCATTGACATGGAATGAAGTAGCAACTGCAACAAGCTATAATGTTTACCAAGGTGATGCAGAAATTGCTACTGGATTAACAACAACAACTTATAATGTTGAAGGATTAAATCCAAGTACAAATTACTGCTTCACAGTTACAGCTGTTAATGCAGTTGGTGAATCAGATGCATCTGAGGAAGTTTGTGAAAATACTCTTAAAAACGTATTAGTTGAAGTAGGCAATGACAAGAATCCTACTGGTGGCAACACTTATCTGCCAGCGTATGACTTTTATAAATATGCAATGTCACAACAGATTTACACAGCTGAAGAATTAGGTTTTAGTGGTGGTAATATCAATAGTATTGCTTTCAAATTGAGTAATAATACATCATCTACCACAAGACAATATGAGGTTTATATTGCAAACACTTCACTTAATACATTCAATGGTAATAGTTTTGTTCCTGTAAGCGAAACTGATAAAGTATTTGATGGCAGTGTTTATATTTCTGGCACTAAGGACAGTTGGTATACAATCAACTTTGACAAATCATTTGACTATGCTGGTTATAATATCATTATCACAGTATATGACAAGACTGGTCACGGTGCAGGTAATCCTGGTTATCATACTTTCTATGTTTATTCTACTAGTGGAAGAACTTTGTATAAAAATAATAATAATAGTGCATTGGATATGTCAAATTTAGGTACAGGTTATACATATGCTAGTACAGATCAAATACAATTTGGCATGTCAGTAGACCCAACTCCAACAGCACCACAAAACTTAGTTGCTACAGCAGAAAGTTCTTCATCAATCTCATTGAGTTGGAAGCCAGTTGCCGTAGCTACAAGTTACAATGTTTATAAAGGTGCAGAATTAGTAGCAAATAATGTAACAGGAGCAACATACACAGTTCAAGGTTTAAATCCAGAAACACCATATTGCTTCACCGTGAAAACTGTTAATGAATTGGGAGAATCATCTGCATCAGCAGAAGCTTGTGCTACAACAAAAATGTTAGCTCCTTCTGCTCCTACAGACTTAGTTGCAACATCAAATGGAGAAAATTCAATTATATTGACATGGAATGCATCAGCAACAGCAACAAGTTATAATGTTTACCAAGGTGGCAATTCTGTTGCAACAGGAGTAACAGGAACAACATACACTGTTGAAGGATTGGATGCAGGAACAGAATATTGCTTCACAGTTAAAGCCGTTAACGATGGCGGAGAATCTGCTGCATCAAATGAAGATTGTGCTGAAACAGATGCGTTTAGTGGTTGTTATGTAATCTTCACTTTAAATGACAGCTATGGTGACGGTTGGAATAATAACTATTTGGAAATTTCATATAGTGGAACTACTAAAAGAATAGAATTTGTAGGTTCAGGACAATCTTATAAAACAAAAACAGAAACTTTAGCAATCCCACAAAATGCTGAAATGACAATAACATATTATGGAACAGGTAGCTATCAATCTGAAAATACATTTACTGTCAAATACGAAGACGGCACAGAAATCCATAATCAAACCACATGTTCTGCTGGTACAAGTAGCTATAGTTATGTAATTAATTGTACACCAAAAGTTCCAAATAAACCTATAGTAACAGCTAAACCAATAAGCGACACAGAAATTGAGTTGACAATATCAGCAAGTGGCGCAGATACCTATAATATCTACCAAGGTGAAGAAATAATTGCTACAGGCAAAACAGGAGCAACATATACAGTTACAGGATTAGCTACAGGAACAGAATTTTGTTATACTGTTATAGCTGTTAACGAAGTAGGAGATTCAGAAATGTCAGATGAAGTTTGTGCTACAACATATAAATCTGGTTTCCAAATAATTGAAATTGGCGAAGAAAATATGAATGCATACTCGGCTCCTATTTATGATTATGGAAGTTGGTATGGTTATCATTCACTTACACAACAAATTTATTTAAAAGATGAAATAAATAGTGAAGAATGTGCTATAACAAGTATTTCATTCAAGAACAGTTGGGGGAATAATAACACTCGCAATCTCGTTGTATATATGACAAACGTTGATAAAAGTTCATTTGAAAGTGGAAACGACTGGATTGCTGTACCAGAATCAGACATAGTTTATCAAGGTCAACATACATTTGGAATGCAAGATGAATGGACTACAATTTCATTCCAAACACCATTTGTCTATGAAGGAAATAATATATGTCTAACAGTCAAAGATAAAACAAATGAAACAAAAGGCACCTCTTATTATGACGCTTTTTATGGCACTAAAACAAGTGGTGAATATAGAGGTATTTATATCAATGGTGATGCAGAGTTCAATGTTTCAAATATAACTTTATTATCTGGTAATCTTTTAACTTACTATAATTCTCAAACAAGTAGCAATCTACCATACGTAGTTGACATAAGACTCACTACAGAACCTGTTGGTTCCGCCAAATCATCTTCCGCTCCAGCAAAGATGACAGACATCAAGGGTGGCTTCGATAAAGCTAACGGCGTCTCTTCTTCTGGCACAGAACTCAGCAGATTCGAGACAACATTCCAACAAGGCGTGGGTTACCTCGCATCATACGAAATTGAGACAACAGCTACATTCAAAGGCACTCTCAACCACGAAGACTCTTACGTATTTAAATTGGATGATTACGACAACAACAAAAACGTCGGTAACTTCAACTTGCTCGGAAACCCATTCTCATTCAATATGGATTGGAACAAGGTCACTGCAACTAATCTTGTTGACGGTTATGCTGTCGTTAATAAAGATGGCGGTTACGAATACTTCACAGACGGAGAAATCAAAGTCGGTGACGGCTTCCTCGTAAAGGTATCAGGCGAAGGTCCAGCATTGTCATACAACACAAGAAGCAGAAAGACCGAAAACGAAAGCAACTTCTTAAATATCGTATCATCAGGCAAGGCTGGCAACGATAACGTCATCATCAAACTCGATGGAGAACAAGATAACTTCCCTAAACTCGAAAACTTCAACGACGACATCGCCCTTGTCTATGTGACAGACAACGACATCGCATACGGTATCTACAACTGCAACAGCGAAGTTCAAGAAGTAAGCCTCGTCTTCAAGGCATCTCGCATGGGAGAATATAACCTCCACATCGAACCTAACGGCAACTTCGACTACGTCACATTGGTAGACCTCTACAACGGCGCTGAGACAAATATGCTGACAAGCAGCTACTCATTCACTGCAATACCAAAAGAAAACGGCAAACGTTTCGTCCTTAAATTCGCTAAGGGCGAAGGTGCTGCAGAAGACAAGTTCGCTTTCTTATCAGGCAACGAACTCATAGTAGAAACTGAAGGCACAGTACAAATCATCGATGTTATGGGTCGCATGGTATACAGCAATGACGTCACAAGCGACAATAACAGAATAGATGTCAGCAAGTTCAACACTGCAGCATATATCATCAGACTGATAAACGACAACGGTGTCAAGACACAGAAAATCGTGGTTTATTGATTTGATATAAAATATCAACAAAAAAATAGAGACGTTTCCGTCTCTATTTTTTTTGTTGTAGAGACGTCACCCCGTGGCGTCTCCGGAAATGAGGATTGTGCGGAGATGAGGA
>JAZOSA010000124.1:0-22976 GCA_045656905.1 Bacteroidales bacterium | reverse complement strand
GAGAATAAATGTTCTGTCTTATTCTCTCCATCATCAACCAAAATGATACAGCTGTCGTTCCCTTCGTAGAAGGCAGTCTGCACAGAATCTGAAATCTGAGGGATGTTGTCTGAAGTCTTGTCGTTGACTTTCATCCTGTCTATCATGATTCTTACATTATTAATATTAGAGAAGTCTTTTCCTTTGAGGTAATCTTCTATTCTGACCATTTTGTCGTCGATGAGAAGACGGTTGAAACCTTGTTGGAGCAAGATGTTGAGATGTTCGTCGGCCGTTCTTCCTTCAGGCAATAATATAGGCGACAAGATATAAACGGCGCATCCTTTCTGTTCCAAGATGAAGTCAATCACATCATTGATTTGATGACGTTTCACTTCGACGCCTGAGACAGGAGAGAAGGTGCGACCTATTCTTGCGTAAAGAAGCTTGAGGTATTCGTAAATCTCGGTGCTTGTTCCCACCGTCGAGCGAGGGTTGCTCGAGTTGACTTTCTGCTCAATCGCGATGGCAGGAGAGAGACCGGAGATGAGGTCGACATCGGGTTTTGTCATACGACCTAAAAACTGACGGGCGTAAGCACTCAGACTCTCCACATAACGGCGCTGACCTTCGGCATAAATAGTGTCGAAAGCCAATGACGACTTGCCCGAACCAGACAATCCCGTTATGACAACGAATTTGTTTTTAGGAATGCTTAAACTTATGTTTTTTAAGTTGTTAACCCTTGCACCTTGTATGTCGATATATTCTAACTTCTTCATTAATTCAATAAAATTTTACGCCGATAAAAAAGTTTACGAATTTACAAAAAAATATTTGTTCGTAAAAAAAAGATTATTATATTTGCAGAACTTTCTACGAAAGAATTTTAAATTTATTGTATAACTAAAAAATAGGAGACGCTCTATCGAATAAACTTTACTCTTAATTTTAAAATAAGAGAAAATGTTAGAAATATTAAATGACAAAGAATTAGTCGAGAGTTACAGAAATGGTAACGTCGCTAGTTTTGAATTGTTAGTTGAGCGTCATCAGAATAAAGTTTTTTCGTACATCTTAATGCTTGTCAAAGACAGACAGCTTGCAGATGATATTTTCCAAGATACATTCTTAAAGATTATCCGTACCATCAAAGCTGGTGCGTATAAGGAAGAAGGTAAGTTCATACAATTCGCGATGCGTATCGCTCATAACCTCGTCATCGACCATTTCCGTAAGTCAAATCGTTTGCCGATGGCAGATTCTGTCAATAATGAATACAGCATCATCGACAATTTGAAATACACCGATCGTTCGATAGAAGACGAGATGATTGAGGAACAAGTCTATGGAGATTTGCGTAAGATGATAGAACTTCTTCCAGACGAACAGAAGGAAGTCTTGAATATGCGCATGTATGCCGACATGTCGTTCAAAGAGATTGCCGACGCCACTAACGTAAGCATTAACACAGCTTTAGGAAGAATGCGTTATGCGCTCATCAACTTGAGAAAGATGGCGAAAGACTACAATTTAACACTTGCGTTAAATAATTTTTAATATTGATAAAATAAAGTGAGATTTTGTTGCGTTAAGTAGGCATAATGAAAATTAAATTTGCCTATGGATATAAAATCTACACTTTATTTTACAACAGAGAACACATTAGAAAACCAAATCAGAAAGACTCTTAAAGAGACTTACGCCAACGAGAAGCCAAGCAAGAAAACCCTAAGCTCAATCATGAGCTTTGCAGCATCATACGACTGCGTGGAAACTAAGATTGGCAAAGTAGAAATGATGTTTAATTAAAGACAATGAGTCAATGAGTCTATAAGTCTATGTGTTGTCCAAGCACTTATAGACTTATAGACTTATAGACTTATAGACTTATAGACTCACAGACTTATCAACATGAGCCGCGGTTTTGTAAAAGAAGGCGATCAGGAAGAAGTTCCTATGATTTTGCCGAGGGCGTTTCTGCCTTCAGGTGTGACGAATTATGTGACGCCCGAGGGTCTGCGACTTCTTCATGACGAGATGGAAAGTCTTAAAGAAGAATGGACTGCCGCAGGCTCCAATTATGTGACCAAAAACTATCTTGACGCCAAGATGCGACTTCTCTCTGAACGCATCAGCAGCGCCGTTGTGGTCGATACCGCAAAAGCCAATCACGATATGGTGAGTTTCGGGATGTATGTTAGATACAACGACAAGACCATCCGTATCGTCGGCGTTGACGAAGCCGATGCATCCAAAGGACTGATATCATTTATTTCTCCGATTGCTAAAGCCTTGATAGGGAAGAAGAAAGGCGATAAATTCGAAATAAAGGTACCACGAGGAACTGAGACGATTGAAATACAGGAAGTAGCGACTTTTTTAAGCACTGAGCTACGAGCCATGAGCCCTGAGCAAAGTACGGACACTGAGACTGTCGAAGTGGCATCTTTTGTCCACGAATTGACACGAATAGAACACGAAAATGTAGGAATATCTTGTAGAGAAGTCACTCCAGTGGCGTCTGATGTCCACGAAAGAACACGAATAGAACACGAAAAGATAGGGCCATCTTGTGTCCACGAATTGACACGAATAGAACACGAAAAGATAGTGGCGTCTGATGTCCACGAAAGAACACGAATAGAACACGAAAATGTAGGAATATCTTGTAGAGACGTCACTCCTGTGGCGTCTTCAAATGAAAATTCCTGCAAAAGTTCAACAGCCAATAGCCAACAGCCAAAGTTCACACCCCAAGACGCTCCAACGGATTTCCTGCCGCTCGTCAACGAGCAAGGCAACATCGTAGGTCGTGCGCTTCATTGCCAGATACATAATGGTAATAAGGTGTTGCATCCGGCAGTGCATCTGGTTGTCAGTAACTCCAACAAGGAAATAGTAGGAAAATACTGCTGGCATGTAGCCTTCGGCGAGACAGCAGAGAAGACATTAAAACGAAAGATTTCCGACATCACATCGGGTAGCATAAAACCAAAATTCAAGAAACAATACATACGCGAAGACAAGAACGAGAAAGAACTTGTTTCTGTCTTTACCGCTGTTTCTGACGCTGAATTTTTGCCATCGCCAGATGACAAGGAATGGGAGAGGATTTTTGAGAGGAGTTTTTAAGGTCAACGGACAACTGTCAACAGACAACAGACTTTGTCCATAGTATTTGAGTATGTCGAAGTCGATGGAAAATGAATAATTCCTTTGCGTTTCTTTGCGTCTTTGCGAGATGATTTTAAGGGAATGAGGAATTGTAGGGACGTGATTTATCGCGTCCTAAATTAGGATTTGTAGGGACGCGGCAAGCCACGTCCGTACATAAAGGTTAATGCTCGCGCCTTGGAGATAGTAGCCGCCAATGCGTTAGGGATTGGAGCGGCATCCTTTGCGAGCGTATATCGGGAACGAGATTCGGGGACGGGGACGAGGTCACTGAGCTTGTCGAAGTGCCGAGGTCGTATTTTGGAGAGCGAGACGGAAACATGGCGAGCAAAGATATAGCGGAAAGCCCGACGGCGATAGCCGGAACGCCATAGAAAGACAAAAGTCTAAAGACTAAGGACTAAAGTTTTTGGACTCAAAGTTCGAACTTCAATGGTCAGTGGTCAATAGTCAGAGTTCTTGGTTCTTAGTTCTTAGTTCTTAGTTCTTAGTTCAAAAGCCAATAGCCAAAAGTCCATTGCAAAATATTATTCAAACATTGTTAAACTTTAAGGAAAAAAAATTATATTTGCACGTTAATGTAAAATTTGAAATTAATAAAATTTAACATATATGAATAAGCAGATAACATTAGAAGAAGCCGTAGCAAAAGTTCATGATGGCATGACAATTATGTTCGCTGGATTCCTCGGAGTCGGCAGCGCAGTCCAAATCATCGACGCTATCGTTGAAAAAGGCGTTAAAGACCTCACAATCATCGCTAACGACACAGCTTACGACAACGTGGCTCATGGCAAACTTGTCGCTAACCATCAAGTGAAAAAGGCTATCGTTTCACATACAGGAACCAACAAAGAAACCGCAGCTCAAAAGAATGCCGGCACTCTCGAAGTTGAATACGTACCACAAGGCACACTCGCAGAACGTATCAGAGCTTACGGTGCAGGTCTCGGCGGAGTGCTCACTCCAACAGGCTTGGGAACCATCATTCAAGACGGAAAACAAATCGTCAACGTCGATGGTAAAGATTATATCCTCGAAAAACCTCTTAAAGCAGACATCGCATTCTTGCGTGCTAACATCGTCGATGAAGAAGGTAACATGGTATTCCTCGGAACATCACAAAACTTCAATCCTCTCATGGCAATGGCAGCTGACTATGTAGTCGTTGAAGCTGAGAAACTCGTCAAGAGAGGTGAGATAGCACCAGAACAAATCCACGCTTCAGGTATCTTCGTTGATGGAATCTACCTTGAAAAATGAAAGTTGAAAACTGAAAATTGAAAATTAAATGTTTTGGACAAAGACTGTTGACTGTAGTCTGTTGTCCGTTGACTTAAAAAAAATATATAAAATGGAAAAAGAATATAGATCTCTTATCAGATTGCGTATGAGTGCAAAAGACGCTCACTACGGCGGTAACTTAGTTGATGGTGCTCACATGGTTCACCTCTTCGGCGATGTTGCAACAGAATTGTTAATCATGACAGACGGCGACGAAGGTCTCTTCTGCGCTTACGACAATATCGAATTCTTAGCACCAGTTTACGCTGGCGACTATATCGAAGCAGAAGGCTGGGTTACAAAAATCGGTAACACCTCACGTAAGATGGAATTCGTGGCACGTAAAGTCATCATCCCACGTCCAGACATCTCTGACTCAGCAGCTGACGTATTGCCAGAACCAATCGTTGTATGTCGTGCTAGCGGTACATGCGTAGTTCCAAAACAATGTCAAAGAATTGAAAGATAAAAATATACACTATGGAAAAACTCATCATCACTGCTGCTATCTGCGGCGCAGAAGTAACTAAAGAACAAAACCCTGCTGTTCCTTATACAGTAGAAGAAATCGTGAGAGAAGCTAAGTCAGCCGTTGACGCTGGCGCTGCTATCGTTCACCTTCACGTCCGTTTCGACGACGGTACTCCAACACAAAACGCTGCTCGTTTCCAAGAATGCGAAGAAGCAATCTACAAGGCATGTCCTAACGTAATCTTGATTCCTTCAACAGGCGGCGCTGTCGGAATGACACCAGACGAACGTCTTCAGTCAACAGACACAAACCCACTTCCTGAAATGGCGACATTGGACTGCGGTACATGTAACTTCGGCGACGAAATCTTCGACAACACAATGCCAACGATGCGTGCTTTCGGCAAACGTATGTTAGAACGCGGCATCAAGCCAGAATACGAATGCTTCGAGATGGGTCACATCGACACAATATTAAATATGGCTCGTAAAGGTGAAGTGCCAGCTGCTCCAATGCAGTTCAACTTCGTCCTCGGCGTTCCAGGCTGTACACCAGCAACAGTAGCTAACCTCTGCTGGATGGTCAACGCTATCCCTGCAGGTTCAACATGGACAGCAACAGGTATCGGCCGTCATGCTTTCCCAATCGCAGCAGCAGCTATCGCGATGGGCGGTAACGTAAGAGTCGGTTTCGAAGACAACTTATATCTCTCAAGAGGCGTACTCGCTAAGTCAAACGGCGAACTCGTAGCTAAGGTCGTTCGTCTTGCTAAAGAACTCGGTCGTGAAGTAGCGACATCAGACGAAGCAAGAGAAATCTTAGGACTTAAACCAAGAAAATAATATATGCTTAGAGCTACGAGCATCGGGATTTTCGAACTGCTCATAACTCGCGGCTCATTGCTCACAGCAAGAAAATAATAACCACTAAATACTAAATACTATGCAAAAGAAAGGTAACAAATACGGAACTCACCGCGTGATTGAACCAGTTGGCGTTCTTCCACAACCAGCTAACAAACTCGATAACAATATGGACGAGATTTGGGACAACGAAATCCTCATCGACGTTCAAACATTAAATATTGACTCAGCATCATTTACAGACATCTACAACTATGCAGTTCAACAAGCTGGCGAAGGCGCAAGCGACGAACGCATCCTTGAAGAAGTCAAGAAAGAAATGTTCCTCAACGTTGAGTTACAAGGTAAACACCGTAACCGCAGAACAGGCTCAGGCGGTATGTTACTCGGTAAAGTTGAAAAAATCGGTGACGCTTTGAAAGGCAAAATCGACTTGCAAGAAGGCGACCGCATCGCAACATTGGTATCATTGTCATTGACACCACTCCGCATCGACGAAATCATTGAAATCCGCAAAGACGTTGACCAAGTCGACATCAAAGGTAAGGCTATCCTCTTCGAAAGCGGTATCTACGCTAAGATTCCTAACGACATGCCAGAAAAATTGGCTCTCTCAGCATTAGACGTCGCTGGTGCTCCTGCACAGACAGCTAAGTTGTGCCAATACGGTCAAAACGTCGTTATCCTCGGCGCTGGCGGTAAATCAGGTATGTTATGCTGCTACGAAGCTAAGAAACGCGTTGGCGTTACTGGTAAAGTTATCGGCTTGGCAAACAGCCCTAAGAGTACAAACCGTATCAAGGAACTCGGTTTCTGCGACGTAGTAGAAAGCGTTGCTGGCATGACACCAGTTCAAGTTTACGAACTCATCCACAAACTCACAGACGGCAAGATGGCTGACGTTACAATCAACTGCGTTAACGTTCCAGATCAAGAAATGACAGCTGTTCTCTGCACAAAAGACGACGGCGTCGTTTATTTCTTCTCAATGGCAACAAGCTTCACAAAAGCAGCTCTCGGCGCAGAAGGCATCGGCTCAGACGTTAACATGATTATCGGCAACGGTTATACAAAAGGTCACGCAGAATTCACATTACAAGAACTCCGTGAATGCCCAGAACTCCGTAAGATTTTCGAAGAACTTTATGCATAAATAATAATTGAAAGTTGAGGGATTTGTGTCTCTCGACTTTCATTTTTCTTTAACATATATAAAATGGAATCAAGAAGAAAACAATTATTTCCTAACGTCACCGACGAACAATGGAATGACTGGAAATGGCAAGTCAAGAATCGTATCGAGACTTTGGAACAGTTGAAACAATACGTTCAACTCACTCCTGAAGAAGAAGATGGCGTACGCAGCGTTCTCTCAACATTGCGCATGGCTATCACACCTTATTATTTAAGTCTCATCGACCCAAACAACCCTAAAGACCCAGTCCGTCGTCAATGTATCCCAACAGCATTAGAGACAAACATCGCTTCTGCTGACTTGTTAGACCCATTGCACGAAGACGAAGACTCACCAGTTCCAGGTTTGACACACCGTTATCCAGACAGAGTTTTGTTCCTCATCACCGACATGTGCTCGATGTACTGCCGTCACTGCACACGCCGTCGTTTCGCTGGACAAAAAGACGATGAGTCACCACAAGAAAGAATAGAAAGAGCATTAGAATATATCGAAAGAACACCAGAAGTACGCGACGTTCTTCTCTCAGGCGGCGACTCATTGATGGTCAGCGACGCTAAGTTGGAATACATCATCAGCCGTTTGCGCGCTATCCCACACGTTGAGATAGTTCGTCTCGGAACACGTACTCCAGTCGTTTGTCCACAACGTATCACTCCAGAGTTGTGCGAGATGTTGAAGAAATACCATCCAATATGGATCAACACACACTTCAACCATCCAAACGAAGTGACACCAGAAGCAATTGAAGCATGTAACAGACTCGCTAACGCAGGCGTTCCATTAGGCAACCAAAGCGTGTTGTTGAGAGGCGTCAATGACTGTGTTCACGTCATGAAGAAACTCGTTCACTGCTTGGTCAAGATGCGTGTAAGACCTTATTATATTTATCAATGCGACCTTTCAATGGGATTGGAACACTTCCGTACTCCAGTTTCAAAAGGTATCGAAATCATCGAAGGTCTCCGTGGTCACACATCAGGTTATGCAGTACCAACATTCGTTGTCGACGCTCCAGGCGGCGGTGGCAAGACACCAGTTATGCCACAATACGTCATCTCACAAGCTCCAGGCAAAGTTGTCTTGCGTAACTTCGAAGGCGTTATCACAACTTACACAGAACCAAAAGAATATCATAACGACTGTGACTGTCCAGAATGTCAGAAACGCAGAGCTGAAGAGTCAGGTGAAAATGTCACAGACAAGAGTGTTGTCGTTGACGGCGTGATCTCATTGTTGCAAGGCGAGAAGATGAACATCGAGCCAGCATCTATCAAGAGACATGAGAGACATAATAAATAAAATTGACAATTAACAATTAAGGTAGAGACGTATCAATGATTCCTGCAAATAAAAAAACATTGATGCGTCTCAAATCGAATTGGAATATTAAAACCGCCTTGAAGATAAAGAATCAGGGCGGTTTATTGTTGTAGATAATTGAAGGTAGTTCAAATATTTTCGATCAATTACCAACCATTTTTGGCAACATTACCATATTTTCCTAAGCATTAAATCCTATACGTTTACGGTCTTGTCTTCTTGATTTCGAGAAATTATCCCGCATCGCTTCATATTTGCTGAGTTCTTCAGAAGTGATGGAAGGTCTTGTGTTTGTAATGGTTTTCTCAATCAGTTTCTGGCTTATCTTTACCAAATTACCTTTCTTTATACTTTCCTCGAAAGAGATTCGTGCACATTCTTTTATGATAAAACTGATGTCGCTAGCAGAGAATCCTTTTGTCAATTCTGTGATGCGTTTCATATCAATATCTTCATGAGGACGCTTGTCGATTTCCAGTCTCAACAATTCTGTTCGAGCTTCGTCATCGGGCATACCGACATAGACAATCTCATCGATTCTGCCTTTACGTATGATGGCAGGGTCTATGGCATCGAGGCGGTTGGTTGTCGCCACTACATAGATGTTCTTTTCTGAGCAGTCGTTCAGTTGTGTAAGAAACTCAGCCACCTCATCAGCCTGATAATTACGAGTGTTGTTTCCGTCGCGTTTCGGGACGAGGCTGTCGAATTCGTCGAATACGAGCAGCACGCCACATTTGTTTTTCTTGGCAATTTTTTCGCTGCGAGAAAATAAGTCGGCAATCAGTTTTTGAGAACCATGTACAAAGATATTACCGAGGTCGCTGGGTTTTATCATGCAGAATATCATGTCGCTTTCTTCTGCTAACTTGCGAGAAATGAAAGTCTTGCCGTTACCTGGAGGTCCCCATAAAAGAAGACCGTTAGGTGGCATAATATTAAATTTCTTTGCGAGTTCCTTGTTCTGCATGATATCGATGAAGTTTCGTGTCAGCTGTCTTTTAAGAGGAAGCATGCCAGCTACATCTTTGAAACCGTTGCCTTTTACTTTGTCAAACGTCACGTTGGTCTTAGGTTGATCAGAGTTGAAACCCCAAATACCCTCATCTTCATCTTCAAGTATGATTTTGGTATCATCGTTTAACAGAGAAATAGCCTCTAATTGTTCAAGAAACGACTCTACATCAATATGGCGATTTTTATGGTTAGGGCAGATAGCTTCTATCATTATTTCTCTCAAATCGAATGAGATGTCAAAGTCGATGTCGGGAGACTTCTCCTTTAAAGTCTTGATATATCTTGTTGATAAGTTGCTTCTTTCATCTATAAGCTGCTCTTCCCAAGGATGCTTGCCTTGCATGGCGTAAGCGAGAATCATTCCTAACGAAAACACATCAGTCTGAGGATTGTATTTGCCAAGGAAAGTCTCCGGAGCGCGATATAAGGCATTTTGTCTCTCGGTGTTGAAAAAGACTTCTTTTTTGTTGTGGCATCTTCCTGAAACACAATCCAAATCAACGAGAAACCAATAATATGAATATTTCTCGTCTTCGGGGTTCTCGTCTTTTTCGAGTATGATATTATCAGGATTGATGTTGTTGACGCAACCTCCGTCGAATATTTTTGAGATCATTTCAGTCGTTTTGACGATGCGGAGATACTGATATAAAATCGCCTTTTTATCAATGTCAAATCCCGACTTCAGATGTTCTGTCAAAGTTTGTCCTTTGATACGTTTTTTTACCATCCAAGCTATGTTATGCTTCTCGTCTTTATAGATTCCTTTTTCAATCATATTAGGAATGATATTAGATGGCATTTCTTCGTGAACTTTAAATTCTGGTATGTAATCTTCTGGGAAATTTTCTGGAAGGGAGTTCAAATCATAGACGACCAATTCATATTCAGTGTTGTCGTGGAAATTAAGTTTCGTGAGATAAACTTCGCGATATTCAGAGGTTTGTCTAATCAAAGATAAAGGTTTGAAATAATAATCTTGTGGTGAGTTTGTTAATTTTATGTTAAGGTCAATTATCATAATTATTAGTCTTTAGTTATACAATATAATTTTCATTCATTATTATCTATGATGTTTGGTTTAAATCTGACATTAAATTGTTAAGAGTATTATCACGAGATTAGCATTGATACGCTTGTTACAATATGTCAAAGAACGAGTCTGTTTAACTGCGCGAGATTTAACAATAAATATACCGTCTATTTTTAAGACAGAATGACATGAGATGAAATGACAAGAGGTTGATTGGTTATTTCCCATAACAACATAAATTTTGGTTATTAAAACTTTTGTGTTCTCACCTGCAAAACTACAACACCTTCATTCTTTTGTCAAGAGTTTGCAAAGGAAAAATTACGCTTTTGACAATTTTTAACGGAAAGTAGGAGAGAGGTGTTAAGAATTTTTAAGAATAGCTGCAATCACTAATGCTCAAGTATTTACCAACAAAAAATATTAAAATAATTTGAATTATTAAAAAAGTTTTTCTAAGTTTGTGGATACATTTATGGTGGCCATAAATGGGGTTCTTGACTACTCATGAATGTTAGAATGAATTTGTAGAACCTCACCTAAATCGTACAACTATGAAAGCAGAGAAGAAACATTGCAAAGAAGAGGGTTATATCTCTTTTGACCCTGAGGAGTTGAAGAATGCAACTCAAGAGGGTAATCCTAATGACGAGGCATACGAATTGTTATGGGAAGCAACATGTGTGTCGTCGCATGTAGATGATGCCGCTAAGGCAGCCGGTCGTACCAATGAGGATAATATCTATCCTACAACTGCGGCAGAAGTCGATGCTATGGAAGATTTGGTGAATAAGGCTCAATCTGCTCTTAAGGTGCCTGACACGCATTTTACGGAACGAGTCGCTGAGTTAAGGAGTATTATCGATTGGTCACGCAAACGTCATTGGAAACTCAACTGGAGAGTTATTGCCGGAGTTATTCTCTCGGTATTTATCCTAAAGATGTGTGTCGATAATAAGCAAGGTGATGTGAAAAAAGCGGAAAACAAGATGGAGCTTGTCGAAAATTGGCAGGAACAGCCGCTAACCATGTTAGATCTTGAATCGCTCAAAGGTCAGTCATTCGTCATCAACGATAACCCTTTCGTGTCACCAGAAGCATGGTTTTATTGGAAGCAACGTAATGTGGCATACGATTACCACATTGCTGTTAATAGTATCGCATACAACGAAGAAGAGCTCCAAAAACCAGATATAAGCAAGGATCTCAAGGATTTCTATAGCGAACAGCTTAAGGACGCTCAAAAGAAGATGAAGGAGACTAAAAAACAATTCGAGAAGCTTCAGAAGGCAGATTTCAAGGAACTTAAGGAGATGGCTATGGAGGAAGCCGAAGAGATCATCGATGAGAAGAAGTCTGATGCTAAATTCGTGAAGTTCTGGAATATCTTCTTCTTGTTGCTCATCCCGGTATATATCTTCGCTGCACGTCCATACGGCTACACCATCAGTCGCTATCGTCTCGAAGCTGATGGTCTAAACGCTATTGAGAAGATTGGTTTGTGGCTCTCGGGTGGTCTGCTTTCCGCAGGCATGGGCATCAGCTTTGTTAATGTTGTTACCAAGTGGAGCGACGGCTCTACAACAAGCCGTGATGACGGCACAGGCCCGGCTCGTTTAGCTATTCAGTTTGGCTTATTCGTAGCAGCGGCACTCGTATTCTGCGCCGTGAGCTGCTTCCTTATGCTTTATGCAACAATTACCGGTCTGATTCGTAATTACAATTGGAAAGAAGTCAAAGCAAAGGCTGTCAATGCAGGCAAGGCTGCTAAGGCAAAGTACGATGAGGTGAAGAGTGAGTAACGGATAAAAGCTCATAGCTCATGGCTCAATGCTCAGAGTTCATAAAAACCGCTTCGATGATGAGTCGAGGCGGTTTTTTGTGTTAAATTTTTACAATGAATTTTCAATAGTTGTTTTGTCAACGATTTCTTGTAATTGATATTCTGCGACACAGATAGGAGTGTTGATGCCTCTAAAAGCCAAGGTACCAATGAGAATTCCTTAGGTAAACTAAAATGCGAACCAACTTGGTGCGATTTTGCAAAGTGCTCGCGATAAAACAAATACCATTATTTTTCAATTTATTTGGACGCAGCAAGCCACGTCCCTACAATTCTCAGGACGCGGCATGCCACGTCCGTACATAAAGGTTAATGCTCGCGCTTTGGAGTTAGTAGCCCCTATGCGTTAGGGATTGGAGCGGCATCCTTTGCGAGCGGATATCGGGAACGAGATTCGGGAACGAGGACGAGGACACTGAGACTGTCGAAGTGCCGAAGTCGAATTTTGGGGAGCGAGATGGAAACATGGCGAGCAAAGATATAGCGGAAAGCCCGACGGCTTCGCCGGAACGCCCAAAGAAAGACAAAAGTCAACGGTCAACAGTCAACAGGCTTTGTGTACGGTGCCTGAGCTTGTCGAAGGCAATGGAAAATGAATAATACGGTTTTGTTCTCAAACGATACAACGAAATAATCCACTTGTCAATCGATTTGTCTTAAAAAGTTTAAAAATTGTAAAAGCATGGATTTTTCTTCATACCTTTGCAAGACTTAACTCTGGACAAAGTCTGTTGTCTGTTGACTGTTGTCCGTTGACTTAAAAATCATGCCTTTCATCGAAGAACTCATAAAATATAAAAGCTGCTCGATAGTCGGACTCGAGAAGAATACCGGCAAGACGGAGTGTTTCAACTATGTCTTGCAGCGTCTTCCTCTTGACAAGAAACGCGTTGCAGTGAGTTCCATAGGCATTGACGGCGAGACGACAGACCAAGTGACCAAGACTGCGAAACCTGAAATCTTCTTGCGCGAAGGCGTTTATTTCGGAACGTCGGAGAAACATTATCTCATGAAACGCCTTAGTGCCGAACTGCTCGAAATAACAAACGAAAACACTTCCTTAGGTAATATAATAATAGGTAAGGCTCTTACTCCGGGCAAGATTCTGCTTTCTGGTCCTTCGTCGACGAATGGACTGCGTCGCTGGATGGACGAGATGAAGAAATATGACGTCGACCTGACTATCATCGACGGCGCATTGTCGAGGATGAGTCTGGCGTCGCCAACGGTGAGCGAGTCGATGATACTCGCGACAGGAGCGGCGTATTCAGCGAATATCAACACGCTTGTTCAGAAGACTGCCTTCGTGGTGCAGATGATAAACCTCGACCTTACATCTGAAGATAATCGCGAGATTTTCAATGATATAAAAAACGGCGTCTGGGCGATTGATGCTGACACTGACATTGACTCAGACTCAGACATTATGAAGGGGAGGAGGCTTGTGGATTTGAAGGTGGCGTCTTCCTTGTCAATAAATATCAATACAGACGGATTGAAGAAGTGTAAGACCTTGTTTGTCAGTGGCGCATTGACGGATAATTTTATCAATCATATAAGACAGAATAAGATATTCAACGAGACTGAAATCGTGGTGCGTGACTTTACCAAGATTTTCTTGACGCCGATGACTTACAACAGTTTCGTCAATGGAAGACGTAAAATAACTGTTTTGCAGAAAAGTAAGCTCATCGCGGTATGCGTCAATCCGACTTCGCCGAACGGCATCGTCTTGGATTCAGAGAAATTATGCAAGACATTGTCGGAAGCGATAAAACTGCCGGTTTATGATTTGAGAACTAAGGCTGTTGGCTTTTGAACCAAGAACTAAGAACTGAAAAAATGAATTAACACATTTTTCGTTAAGGATTTCTTTTTAAATTTGCGTTTCACATTTTAAATTTAAATAAAAATTGATGCAACTGAGAAAACTTCTAGATTCACCATGCGGATTGCGTTTCATGATTGACAATCTCTGCACTCATTCGAGTTATTCGAGAAAGCTAATGCTCGAGAGTTCAATGATGTACGACAAGAATGCTATCGAGAATACATATTCGGTGATGAAGGAGTTTTACGAAGTCGTTAAAAATGACGAGAATAAAAATATCGTTCAGTCGCTGCAGTTTAAATTGTGCAATCTGAAAGACATAAATCACACAATATCTCGTCTCGCAACATCGGTGGTCATAGACGATATCGAACTTTACGAAGTTAAGAGTCTCGCTCTTCTTTCTGCCGATGTTAAAAATATTTTGGAAAAGATTTATTTAGATAAAATCATTGCGATTCCAAATCTCGATGAGGTCGTCAAAATCCTCGACCCTGATGGACTCCGCATCGCTACATTCTATATCTATGATTCTTATTCAGAAGAACTCGCGTCGCTACGTAAGAAGTTGAAGGAAAAGGATGTTTATCAGGAAGAAGTTTATAACGAAGTCATGCGTATTGAAGACGAGATTCGCGCTGAGCTTTCATCCAAATTGAAACCTTATTCCGAGGCGATGACTTCAGCTTTGAATGCCCTCGCTGATGTCGATATAAATATCGCCAAGTCATTGCAGATGAAAGAACTCGGACTTTGTTTCCCGACGATTTCTTCAAATAATGTTTCATCATATAAAGGAATATTCCATCCAGAAGTGAAATCGATTCTGGAAAAAGAGAAACGCGAATATCAAAAAGTAGATATTGATTTCGGACTGAAACCGCTCATCATTATGGGTTCTAATATGGGAGGAAAGACCATTGTCCTCAAGACTTTGGCGATGTGTCAGTATCTGCTTCAATTCGGATTTGGAGTTCCAGCAATATCAGCCGACATGATGATTTACGACGAGATATTCTGCCTCACCACCGACGACCAATCCATCAACAAAGGACTTTCGTCATTTGCGGCAGAGATGAAGAACATTGACGCTGTGATAAAATCCTCCCGTAGAGACGCAAAATGTTGCGTCTCTGACTATACAGACGCAACATGTTGCGTCTCTACACTCGCGCTCATCGACGAACCTGCTCGTACCACAAATCCAACAGAAGGAACAGCATTGGTTTCTTCATTGGTGAAACTCCTTCAAGACAGAGCGATGAGTCTCGTTATCGTAACGCATTATAACATAAAAACATACAACAACAAATGTCTTCGTGTGAAAGGACTTATCGACGGTAAAATGAATTATGAGTTGGTCGAGACACACGAAGGAGAAGTTCCGCATGAGGCACTCAACATTGCAGAGACATTAGGCATTGACTCGCGATGGATAGAGATGGCGAAAGAGATAATATCAGATAGAAGTTAGGATTTATTTCTGTTGTGACATCGCTGGGGATTTTTCAATATTTTTAATATTTTTTCAGACGCAATAGAGTTGTTAGAGTTGCGGGAAGAGGTCATAGTAACGTCTTCATGTTGTCCGGCTAACAGCTCTTTGCATCATCAGCGCTTGAAACGACAGTGGAGTGACCAGCATTATGCTGTACCGCGGTTTCAGGTGCTGTTTCTTTTTCTGAAACTCTTTCTTCTAACTCGTTGTTGTTTTGGAAAATAGTTGTAATTTTCTTTGGAAATGCATTCAGAACCTCCTGCATATTGTTTTGAGGATTGCGGAGTATCTCAAGCATTTCTTCTGGGCTTTCTGCTTGGCAGTATTTACCAGCCTTTCGGATTCCGCTGTGCGTCGAGCTCTCTCGCTGTACTTTGAATGTTCCCTGTATGAAGTGGCCAGCCCTTCTTCAAACACTCGTATATCGCTTCGGTCATTTCCGGTCTCCATGATTCCGGCTGTGTCATCATCCATTCTTGGGCTGTCTGCTTGCCGTCTTCCATCAAGAGTTTGTTCAAGTCCTTCTCGTTCGGATCCGGATTGATGTATGGTTTGTGCGGTCCTAATATCTCCGCTCTCATTTTCAGTCTGTCTATTAGTTTCAAAGGCTGAGCTTCCACTATCTTCATCAGTTCTTCCTGAACTGTCGGCTGATTGTTCTCCGCTCTCAGTTCGTTCTCTGCTTGCAACATCTCCTGAGCGTCCGTGTTGCCCTTGTTGGCTTGTTTTATTATCGCCAACCAATACATTATTTCTCCGTTGTCCATTGTAGTCAATATTTAATGTTTCCTTAATTGCCTGTACGAGTGAGAGATAGGTTCCAAACTGGGGCAGGAGAGGAGGAAACGGTAGAGTTTATTCCATCTCTGTTGTATCTGTCAGCTCGTTGAGTTTTGACATAAAGGCTTGGATTGTTAAAGTATCTTCCTTTCCGTAGAATGTAGCGATCCAGTTTATCATTTCCTGCTCTATGTGGAATGCTCGTATTATTGCCATGGTTACCATTATTTGAACTCTGTCTTGCCCTAGTCCATCTAACAACCGAATTAACATACGATTCAACTCTCGGTTCTTTTCCGTCATTTTTTATTTCTTCATTTACTAGATTTACAACTTCTTGACTTTCTTCAGCATTCAAATAAACATCTATATATGGTATAGGTTCGCCGTCGATATTCCAATAATAGGCATAGAAATGATTGTCAGTGTAAGCTATACATTCACCGTCTTTTTCAAAGATATAGTTTTCTAGTGCCGATACAAATTTAGCAAATTCTTGTTTATCTTCAATCCAAAGACAGAGTAATTTTTGGAGGTCCGATGTATTTCTCATCTCTAATACATTCTGCTGAGTGAGAAAAGTTGTTTTTTTTAAAGTATTGCTTCTTCAGTATCTTTTCATATCTTTGCAATGCCGGTGCTAAGGATAGCGTTTTGGACGTGTGTATCAGGGGCAGCATTTTGCTGAGCATTGGTAGCCTTAGATGGTATTCTGCTTTGGTCGGCATTCTCCCGTGATGTAATCGGAAGGGTTTGCTTCTTAGTAGGATTTAATCCGTTGATGGTCACTCTTGCCCGAAGGGAAATTCGGTTACCGACAAACCATTGACGGATTTCTTGTTTTTTACCTGGATTATATTGTTTTTCACTAGTTTTTTTAATGCCCATTTATAACTTTGTAAACACATGATACATAGTGTATTACAAAATTCTTCCGAAGGACAAAAGTTCGTTCGGGGGACAGACTGGGGACTGCATTTCTGCAAAGAAACTAATAAAATCTGCAAAAATGCACTTTTTTTAGATTTTTTAGCATATTTGCATTTCGTTGCATGGTAAAAAAGCCTTT
This sequence comes from Bacteroidales bacterium, assembly GCA_045656905.1. GTDB lineage: Bacteria > Bacteroidota > Bacteroidia > Bacteroidales > F082 > Limimorpha. The sequence goes on along the minus strand of JAZOSA010000124.1, from coordinate 5,612 downwards.
AATTGGAGCTGAAATTGCACCTGTGATTGCTATTAAAATTAGTGGTTTAGTTTAGTCCAATGTATATATAGAATAGGAGTTAAACTAAACTGCCTTTATCGCCCAATTTAAGAGGTCTTTTATAGCAGTGGCTTTACACTCATTTCAAATGGGCTTTGTTCCTCTCATTTGCAGATGTTATGAGTTTCTTTATATCCGTCTACCTTTTAATAGGAGTTTCTGAGAAGTGTCAAAGTATACTCTTTTTGCTTCTCAAAAGAAGAGAGAAATAGGACTTTTCCTTTTGTCCAGCAAGGATTGTTATTGGGGTAAAATGTGATTTTTATAGCCTAGAATGAAGGGATAATGTGAAAAAGAGGCTCTTATTCGTCGGGAAAATGTGAAAATAGATAATATTTGAACAGAAAAGGAAGAGATACTTCTTTTATTGTTCAAAATATTGCTATAGGGTATCATCTAGGCGTTTATTTTCACTATTTGAGTGCTATTTTAAATTTCTTGAGCAGAAATTATTGCAGCAGATAATGAAAAAGGTTGTAGTCGTACAACCATATTGAAAACATTTTGTATATTTGCGCTGTGTGATACTAAATAAGGTACTGTATGAAATATCTTAATATTAAGAAGGCTTTGACTGCATGGCAAGAGTTGCAACCACTATCTGAGAAGGATAGGGATAGACTTAGCCGTCGTTTTACTGTTGACTTCAACTATAATAGTAACCATATAGAAGGTAATACGCTGACTTATGGCCAAACGGAAATCTTGTTGTTATTCGGCAAGGTGATTGGAGAGGCAAGCGTGCGCGATGTGCAAGAAATGACAGCAAGCAATGTGGGGTTGCGAATGATGACAGAAGAAGCGAAGGTAAAAGAGACTCCTTTGACGCAAAACTTTATTAGAACCCTACACCAGACATTACTTCGTGAGGATTATACGGTATATCGTAATTTGCCTGGTGGAGTTCAGACAAGCTATGTGATACATGCAGGTCAGTACAAGACAAGACCAAATAGTGTGATTACACGCTATGGAGATAGATTTGAATATGCATCACCAGAGGAGACTCCCAGCTTGATGGCTGACTTGGTGGATTGGTACAACAAAGCAGAGCAAGAAGGAAAACTTACCCCTATAGAGTTAGCAGCATTGTTCCACTATCGTTATATACGCATTCACCCCTTTGAAGATGGAAATGGTCGTATTGCCCGACTGATGGTGAACTTTATCCTTACTCGCCACGATTATCCGATGATTGTAGTCCGTAGTCGCAAAAAGAGTGAATATTTGGAGGCTTTACATCAAGCAGACCTCGAGGTCGGTCCTATTCCTAGCGATGGTGCTCACGCAGATATTAAGGACATTCGCCCATTCTTGAAATATTTCAATGAGTTGGTGGCAACCGAAGTATATAACGATGTGCTGTTTGTGAGCGAGAAGGATGAAAACGTATGGTGGTACGATGGCGAGCGAATAGCATTCCGCACACCAAACTACCCAAAAATCCTCAATGCTATGCGCACCGAGCCGATACTCACTTTGGCTGATATGAAAGAGATTACTGGTATCAGCATTGCCGCCATCCAGAAACTCCTTGACCACCTCATCCAAAAGAAGTTTGTTGAGCGAGGTGAGAAGGATGGTAGTTGGAGAGTTTTTGTGACGCAGTAAGTAATATGCAGGAGAAGATGGAAGATCCAGAGTTTACCAACGATATGCAATCCCATTTGCATCTAGGTGTCTCGTTCAATGCAAGGCTTATCCATTTATCTACGAGATTTATAGATAAGATGGATGTAAAGAGAGATAGTCGATTATATATTCTTAAACACATAAGTATAATTAAAGAGTGTATGATTATCTTTGACTGAAAAAAGAGTTAATAATGAAATGAGTAATATCGTAAATATATCAAAACATCCTTTTGCTCAGTATAGTGCAGAAGAAGAAATCGACCTTGAAGCGATTTATTATGAGCAGCAGTATTATCAAGAATTGTTGGAACTATCAAAAAATGGAGTAAGTAGGTTTGTTCTTGGTCAACGTGGTCAAGGAAAATCGGCCACAGTGCATCATTTGACTCAAGACCTAAAAAAGAGTTTTGTTCTGCCCATCCTTATTCGTAGATATGATGATTACCCAATTAAGGATAACGAAGCATATTATCTATATTCTATCATTCAAGGCATAGTATTTGCTCTTGCAGAATATTTATATGCCAATCCGAAATCAATAAAGAAGTTAAGTGGTACTCAAAAGAACGAAATAGGAGTCCTTATTGAAGCTTTCTATGACGAATGGCTTGCGGATGAATTTCTTGAAAATTCAAAGAGGATCAAAAGCGTAAGGAGGATAAATGTATTGAAATGGCTGTGGAATAAATTGGGTGTTGGTGTTGCCAACAGAACATTAAGTACGGTTACGCAGATTACTGCCCAATTGATACAAAGTTACACTGGGACTATTCCTAATTTCTCAATATCTGAGGGCGATTATTTTCAGGGAGTAAAATACAGCGAGATAAGGAAAATGCCTAAAAGTGACATTGTAGAGATGCCAATTGTAAATCTTGTGAAGATTGTCCAAAATTTGATTGCGTCTTCAAAGTCTATTGGTTACAATTCTATTGTGGTTCTTTTTGACCAAATCGACGAGGTTCGTAGTATTAATTCGGACATAGAGAAGGTGGCAGATTTCATGGTGTCCCTGTTGTCTGACACTAATTTCTTGTATATGAAAGATCTTTCCATTGTTATCAGTCTATGGTCAGAAGTGAAAAACAAATTGAATAATAAAAATATTCGTTTTGATAAGTTTAAAGAGATAGATATAAGATGGCGTAACGAAGAATTAATAAAGCTTATGGATAAGAGATTACGATTTTATTCCATAGACAAGGAGCATCCTGTTGCTTTATCCACGCTTATTCCAGAACAGCGATATAGAGAGATAATATTGAATTTGGCAGGTGGCTCGCCACGAGCTTTGATTACGTTAATGAGTTATATCATTAGTGAAGAACAATCAAATAATCAAATTTCAGAATTTTCAGTAGAAGCAATAACCAAGGGGTGTATGGCTTTTTGTAAGAAATATGACTATGTGTCATTGCAACCTTCACGTATAGGTAAAGGTAATGATTTAAAAGCATGGATAGTGAAAATTCTTCGCATGAGGCTTTCTTCTTTTAATGTTCAACAATATGGTGATTTCTATAATTTGACGCCCAAGACGGCAATTAAACATATTGACCAGATGATAAAGCTGAATCTAATTAAGGATGCTTTGCTTCCTTCTGAAGACGATAAGCCTGTTTATGAGGTTGTTGATCCCCGAATTTTGCATATGATTGGAAGAGGAGTGTTTGATCTTGATTAAATTGATTTGACATTCATTGGCTAATAATCTAATTGTAAGAATGAATATAACAGAACAACTTCGACAATTAATGACTCTCGACGCCAATATTAATACAACTGACATAGAGGAGAACTTTGAACAAATCGCAAAGATGTTGTTTGAAAGTTTTGCTATCCAAAAGGGTGAGTCGACGTATCTCTTTAAAGAAATTGAATTTTACTTCTACAATAAGAATCATCGTGATATTGTCACTCATCCAAGGGAATCAAAACCTTTATGTTGGTATGTCAATGACTTTGGCGGAATAGATCTTAATTTCGAGAGTAAGATTAAGTATGAAAACCGACTTAATAGTAAAGGAAAGAATGTCAAGAAGTATGTTTTGGATGATAGTGCATACTTTGGTGGAATTCTTATTCGTCAGTTGATAAGTGAGGATGATAGCGAGGTGTTGAAAGGTCCATTGGCTTGTGCTGAGTTATTCAGAAATTACGAAGCAACAGGGTGTAGTATGAATAAGGACTTACCAATACTTGTAGAGCATGGTAATGGAAAGGCTGGAGACATTCTTCCAAAGCATCGTGTCAATTTATTGAGTTCAAAACAAAACGAAGTGGGTAAGGTAAACAATATCCTTTACCAATATCATGAAGATGTACAACCTTCCAAAGAAACATTATACAAAGAATTCTTAAACTTCAAAGATAAGCCTTATGGATATGAACAACAAATTGCTGCACGATAAAGATACAAATGTAGTATTTCTCTCCCCCTGCTTGAATACTAAAAAATATGGTAATCCTGTATTCTATAAGGACTTGATGACTATACTAAAGGAAATGGGCATAGAAATAAGAGAACTTAAATGCACTCGCGATTATTGGGCTCGTGACTATATGCCAATTCAATTGGGCGAAAATGAGTTCTTAAAGTATCATTATTGTCCAGATTATCTTATAAATAAGGATGACATAGATTCGATAACAGATGTTTCAAAAGTGATATCCGGTATGGGTATTAACTGTCGTTCTACCAATTTAATCATAGATGGTGGCAATATGGTGCCATGCGGTCCTTATATTGTGATGACAGATAAGGTGTTTTCTGAAAACAGGAGAAAGAAAGATGATTGGGAATTCAAAGCCTTGCTAGATTCCGAGCTTGGTCATCCTGTTATCATTATTCCCTGGACTTCACATGAAGATGATGTGTATGGACATTCAGATGGTTTCATCAAATGGTGTGGTGATAATCGAATATTGATGGGTAATCATGGTGATTGCTATCCTGAAGAAGCTGCATCCATCCGTCGGATTCTTGAAAGTTATGGCTTTGAAGTTACAGAAATGCGTTTCAAGGATAAAGTTGATACACCTTGTTATGATCTCAACTGGGCATATATCAATTTTCTGCAAGTTGGCAAAAACATCATAATGCCTAAATTCAACATTGAAGAAGATGCAATAGCTCAACAATACATTCAAGAAGCATTCCCCGATTGCTGTATTCGTCAAATAGAAATGGCAGAAATTGCAAAAGAAGGTGGCGCTTTACATTGTTTAAGTTGGAATGTTTATTTTCCAAAACACATGTAAAAAGATAAATCACCACCTATGAGATATTTTTGTCCCTCGGCTATTTTCGACTATCTCGGGGGCAGATGGGGGGACAAAACGGGCGAAAAACTGCAAATTGTCGAAGTTAAAAGTCAAAAATCTGCAAAAATGAACTAAAGTTTAAATACTTGAAATTATGTGATTTGCGAGCTATATTTGCAGATAGTACGCTTTTCTTTGCAAAAAATCACTTTCCCACGCAGAATCTACTTTCCGATGCAATACTACTAAAAATATTAATATTGAAAAGTAGAATTTCGCAAAATTCTATATATCAGCTACATATAATCTGAGCTTGGCACACATTTCGTGATTTTTGGCACACGTGTGCCAAAATATGCGGCAACAAAAAGCTCTGTTTTACACCTCTTGTAGCATATCGTTTATTTATTTTCCTACGCAATATGATGCCAACTTTCCAAATCTGTTTTTGAGAATTTTCAATATAGCTGAAAATCTGCATGTTATATCTAATCATGGCACACGTGAGACAAGAGAGAAACATGATGTGTGCCAAAACGTGTGCCATCATTTTGATTTTGCTTATAATACTCTTTTATGGCCTTATAAATCAAGGATTTATGCTTCTGGTTAAAAAAGAAACAATCACAAATGCTATCGTGTGCCACGAAAACA
>JAZOSA010000123.1:0-15208 GCA_045656905.1 Bacteroidales bacterium | reverse complement strand
ATCAGCATTGAGAATACGTAGTCGGCTTCGGCTCCGTTTTCTATTGTTATCTGACGTAATGTTCTGTGTGCTGGGTCCATTGTTGTGCTCCATAACTGTTCTGGGTTCATTTCACCGAGACCTTTGTAGCGTTGGATGTGTAATCCCTTGTCGCTTCCGTCTGATGACAACTCTCTTGTTATCTGAGCACGTTCTTCTTCTGTCCAGCAGTAACGTTCTGTCTTGCCTTTCTTGATGAGATATAAAGGTGGTGTTGCGATGTAGACGTAACCTTTATTAATAAGTTCAGGCATATATCGGAAGAAGAAAGTAAGAATCAATGTCGAGATGTGGCTACCGTCCACGTCGGCATCGGTCATGATGACAATCTTGTGATATCTTAATTTTTCTATGTTCAAAGCTTTGCTGTCTTCTTCTGTTCCGATAGTAACACCCAAAGCAGTGTAAATGTTCTTGATTTCTTCGCTTTCGAATATTCTGTGAGGCATTGCTTTTTCCACATTGAGGATTTTACCTCTCAAAGGAAGGATTGCCTGGAATGAACGGTCGCGACCTTGTTTTGCTGAACCGCCAGCTGAGTCACCCTCAACGATGTAAATCTCTGTCTTTTCTGGATTCTTGTCTGAACAGTCTGTCAATTTGCCTGGAAGTCCTGAGCCTGACAACGCGCCCTTGCGCTGTACAAGTTCTCTCGCTTTACGGGCGGCGTGACGTGCAGTGGCTGCCAAAACAACCTTGTCAACAATCATTTTTGCTTCTTTTGGATGTTCTTCCAAATAGTTGTTGAGACGGTCGCTGACAATCTTGTCGACGATACCCATGACTTCGCTGTTGCCGAGCTTGGTCTTTGTCTGTCCTTCGAATTGTGGTTCTGGGACCTTGACAGAGATGATAGCTGTCAAGCCTTCGCGGAAGTCGTCGCCGTTGATTTCGAATTTCAACTTGGCGAACATGCCTTGTTTTTCTGCGTATGCCTTCAATGTACGTGTCAAACCACGACGGAAACCTGAGAGGTGGCTGCCGCCTTCGTGTGTGTTGATGTTGTTGACGTATGAGTGAAGGTTTTCTGAGAATGATGTGTTATATTCTAACGCGATTTCAACTGGAACGTTGTCGCTTTCGCCAGCGATGGTGATTGGTTCCGGTGTGAGTTTCTCGCGGTTCTTGTCTAAATAATCAATGAAATCGGCAAGACCGTTTTCTGAATGGAATGTCTCGCTCTTTGGAGCAATGTTCATTTCTTCATTGACTTCGCGCTCGTCGCTCAATGTGATGGCGATGCCTCTGTTGAGGTATGTCAACTCGCGCATACGTTTTGCCAATGTGTCGTAATCGTATATGTTTGTGAGGAAGATAGAATCGTCAGGTGTGAAGGTGATGATTGTTCCTGTGTCTGATGCCTCGCCGATGACTTCAACTTGAGTTATTGGTTTGCCGTATTCATATTCTTGTTTGAATATTTTGCCTTCACGGTGAATCTCTGCTGTGAGATGTTTTGAAAGCGCGTTAACACAGCTGACACCAACGCCGTGGAGACCGCCTGATACCTTGTAAGAACCTTTGTCGAACTTACCGCCAGCGTGCAACACTGTGAGAACGACTTCCAAAGCCGAGCGTTGTTCTTTCTCGTGCCAGCCTGTTGGAATACCACGACCATTGTCGGCTACTCTTATAGAATTGTCTTTTAATATCTTGATATCAATAGTGTTGCAATATCCAGCCATCGCTTCGTCAATGGAGTTGTCAACAACTTCATAAACCAAATGGTGCAAACCTCTAACGTTGACATCGCCAATGTACATGGCAGGACGTTTGCGAACAGCTTCGAGTCCTTCTAAAACCTGAATGTTACTAGCATTATAATTGCTTTCAGCAACTTTTTTTACTTCTTCTGACATTTTTTCTTATATGTAAAATGATGTTATTATTATCTTCTAAAAAATGAAAATTTATGCGCAAATATAATAAAAAAAATCGTGCGATTCTAACAAAAGCACGATAAAATTTATTGTAAAAATAAAGGTTTTTATTGAATATTTTGCCAATAATTGTGGTCGCCTTATGGCATTAAAAATGAAAAGACGCCACAGGGTGACGTCTCTACTGTTTTTTACAAAAATCTGTACTTGAATCCAACGAATCCTTGAATGCCGTAACTAGGGTAGTTGTAATACATTTGGTATTTGTTGTGAATCAAATTTTTGATTTCTGCATAGAATGCTAAGTTTTTGTTGAGATTGTAATCGCATCCTAATTGTATGTCAACGATAGGTTTTAACTCCTTGATGTCGTTGTAACTGTTTCCTGTCAAAGCATATCGCTTGCCTTCAAGATATGTTGCAAGGTTAAATTTCCAATGCTCGTTCATTTGGTAAAAACCTTTCAAAGTGAATTCAATTTCTGGTTCATACCATGCGTGTGCTCTTGTAACTGGCGCCAATGATACTGATGTTTCAGCGTCGTCAGTCATATATGCTTTGGAAAAATTATATTTGTTATAAGCGAAGTCGGCAGCGACATTGATGTTGTCATTTATTTTGACATGTAAGTCGGCGTTTAAGTTGAATAAGTGGCAGTCGTTCAAAATGATGTCAAAAGTACCTGACTGTTCTGGCGAATTTATGAAGAATACGTGGTTGTTAATAATTCTGTATCTTACGCCTACATTGCCGCTAATCATATTTAAAGCCTTGAATTTCAATCCGCCTTGAAAGTCTAGCTTTGTTTTTTCATAATCGAATTCAGCGTAGTTTAACGGATTGCTTACTACGAATGGATTTTCCGCCAATATCTCTTTCAAGGTGTTTATCTTAGTCTTGCCTCCGATACCTGCGTAAAACTCAACGTTTCTTTGGAAAAGGTAAAGACTTCCTTTGATGTCTGGATATATGCCTCCGACGCTGGTTGAGTTTGTCTTGACATCGGCACGGAGTCCCAAACGAAGACTGTAGAATTCGCCGTTGAAATCAAGGTGAGGATTGATGGCGAGAAGCAACAAAGTCTGTCCTATATTGCTGAGTTCGGCGTTGAAGTCGGCGATAAGTGTCTGAGTGCCTTTGCTGTATTGGAACCATGAATTTGAATGCTCGAGGTGAGCTTTGAATTTGACAAGGTTTTCCTGCATGCCGCCTTGAATGCCTGAGTAACTGTAAATCAATGAGAACTCGTCGTAAAGTGATTTGTAACTGGATTTGTTATTGTTGGCGACCAAATACGCATTCAAAGAATGTATCTTCCTCGCATTGATGTCCCCAATATTAACCAAAGTGTCAGCGTCAGAGTCAATGTCAGAGTCATTAATATAGTACATATCGTAATGATAATCAACATGGGAATGTAGTTGGAAATGAGAGAAACGGTTTGTCATTGACAATCCGAAGGCGTTGTTCATGTATTTTGAGTTGGCGTAGTCTTTCATATCAAGCCAAGTTGAATTGTGGTCGATGGCGACGCCAAGACTGGTTTTCTTTGAGATGTTGGAGTAGTGGCGGAAGAGGAAGTCTGGCGACAATCTCGTTCCGAATCCGGCTTTGATGAAGTTGTTGCAGATGCTTGTTTTGTCGTTTGAAATATATGTGACAGGACTGATAGGTTCTAGCTCGACCTTGTATTTGTATGTGAAGTCTTCGGTGTTGGTTTCGTATTTTGGGATGTTGAAGTCGCGTTGTGGCATGTCGGGCGTCATGGATATTCTCTCGGATTTTCTGATCTGAGGGGTGTATGAACCTTCCACCGTGATTTCTTCGTTATGCGACTGTGCGCTTAACAATGTGCTTGTTAAGATGAAAAATAATGTTATGACAAAATTTATTTTTTTCATGATCTGCTCTCCCTTATTCGTTTGATGTTTTGTCAATGATGTTTAATTTTTCTTTTGCCTTTCCGACAATTTCCTTGTAGTCGGTTTCATCCTCAGGATAATTCTCGATGACGCTCTTCAATGTCTCTTTTGCTTGGAAAATGTTGTCTTTTGCCACGTAGACGTCGCTCAATACGATGAAAGAGCGAGCGGTCCAGTTGATATAGTTGCCGAACTTGTCGGAGACGAAGAATACTTTTTCCTCTGCATCATCGTATTGTTTTGTGTTGTATAAACAAATTGCTGAAAGATAAGCGCATTCGGCGCCTGTTTCTGTATTGTCGATGTCGGAACAAACGTCGAAATATTTAAGTGCTTCAGCGTAGTCTTTTTTGTCGAAATATGATTTGCCTAAAATGTAATTGGCTTGTTTCTTCTGATTGTCGTTGATGTCTTGTATGCTGATCAGTTGGTTCGCTTTTTCTATGGCTTTGTCGTATTGCTTGTCGAAATAGTAACTCTTCATGCTTCCTTCAGTAGCCTCGGTGATGATGTCCTGGTTTTCGGTGATGTTGAGCAGTCTTTCGTAATATTTTGCTGAACTTGCATAACTTGATTCGTCATAATCCATTCTGGCAATTAACAGAAGCGCGTTGTCGGTGTAGTCGTTGTCGCTTTGGTTTATGATATATTCGATATGTGTCCTGATTCCGTCTGTTTCGTTTGTCAACTCCATGGAATTCATAGCGTAATAATGTACTTTAAGCAAATATGCTCCGTTTGGATATTTTTCTATGTATTGTTTTGCGCCTTTAACGACTTGCTGATATTTCTTGCTTGAATAGAAGTCTTCTATATTTCTGAATGTCAGTGAGTCTTGCTTGTCAATGCTAATTTGAGCAAGGTTGTTTTCTGCGATATAGTCGAAGTATGACTGAAGGTCGTTGTCGTCGCGGTAGATATTGCTGATGATGTTCAGCGCTTCTCTAGATTCTTCAGTGTTAGGATATTGTGCTACAATGGTTTTGAGTCTTTCTAAAGCCTTGTCGTTTTCGTCGTTGTTGTAGTAAATCATACCGACTTTCATCAATGCCTTACGCGCATATTGCGAACGAGGTCTCTCCTTGATGATTTTGTCAAATGATGCTATCGCTGAGCGATGGTCGTTGCTGTTGAGATGTGTCATACCGATTTCATAAACGGCTCTGTCATAGAATACGGATTTCAAATGTCTGTTGACGATGATGTTGAGTCTGTTGATTTTTTCGTTGGTCTTACCTAAAGCTCCATAACCCATTGCTTGCTGGAAGTAAGCGTAGTCGGCGTTTTTGTCGCTTATCTTTAACGAGTTGTTGTATGATGTTATAGCGTTATTGTATTGACGTTGAATGAAATAACAGTCGCCTATGCGTGTCCATGAATCGCTTTGGCGTTCTTTGTCTGACAATTTGTCGTTGTTGATGAACTCCTTGAATTTTATGGTGGCGTTGTCAAATTCGTTGTTGTTCAGGTAAATGTAACCTAAATTGTAGTATGCTAGAGCATAAATGTCTAAATCGCTAGAACCTTTAGCGTTGATGAATTTTTGGTATGCCTTAGCTGCTTCGTGATGGTTTTTTAATTGGTAATAAGAGTCTGCTAACCAAAACATTGCTTCTTTTTGACTCTTTGATTCCGCATTTTTGTTGTTTATGGATTTTTCAAAATATTTGATGGCTTTGTTGAAGTCTTTTTCGTTGTAGTATTGAATGCCAACGTTGTATGTCAATGTGGATTGTATTTCTTCTAATTCTGGACTCAGGTTTTCATATTGCTCGAGTGTTTTAAGTACATTGCTGTAGTCGCTTGAGTTTAAAAGTAAGTGAATTACGATGTCTTGGAAGTCGCTGACCTGACTTGACTGAGGGTTGTTCTTTATGTAATCGTTAAGGATGTTGATCGACTCGTTGAAAGGGTCGATGCCCGGAATGAAACTGAGGACCGCGTAGTTGTAAAGTGCGTTTTCTTTCAAAGTGTCGTTGTAGTTCATCTTGTAAGCCTTCAGGTATGTGTTTCTTGCAAACTTGTCCTGACTGGTGTTGCTGTAGCATTGCGCCATATAGTACGATGCGTATTGCGCGAGTTCGTCGTTCTTTTCTGTCACTTTCGTGAAATGCTCGATGGCACCTTTGTAGTCTTCGTTTTTCATTTTGCAGAAGCCGATGTTGAACTCGATTTCTCTTGGCAATTTGCGACGTGAACTTTGCAATGCGATGTCGTAATATTCGATGCTCTTGCTGTAATTGCCTTGCTGTTGCCATGCTTCCGCAATCATAAGAGCAATGTCTGACTTGCGGTTTTTGTTGACTTTTGGAAGAATCTTGTCTCCGTTGTCAACGACGGTTTGGTAGTTGTCTTTGTTGAAATTTATCTGAAGGATATAAATGTTGGCGATGTCCTTGTATTTGCTGTTGTCTTTAAGCATGTTGAAATGCTCTAACGACTCGTCTTGCTTGTCGTTTATGTACAAGATATGAGCGTAATAATATCTGGCGTCGTTTCGGTATTGGTTTTCAGTTTTTGTTAACTCTTCGAATATTGGTGTAGCTTTTGCAATGTCTTGCGTCTGATAGTGACAATATGCTGTTTTGAATTTACATTCATATTGTTCGCTTTCGCTTAAATTGTTTGTGTTGATGCTGCTGTAAGCTTTTAAGGCGTCGCGGTATTTTCTTGTTTTGAATAAATGACTGGCATACAGGAATTTGGCGTAGTTGGCGGCAAGGCATGTGGGATGCTCTTTGATGAAAGTGGTTATCTTGTTTTCCCCGTCGCTGTCTTCAAGAAGTAGGGTGGAGGCTGCTTCGTAATATTTTGCCATCACCACGTCCTCGCTGTTCTTGTCGTCATCAGACGATAGATATTGCTCGAAACATTCTAATGCAGATGCATAATGCTTGTTCTCAAACAACAATACGCCATTGTCGAAAATGCTTTCTGGAGCATATTGGTTTATTTCTTTTTGTGCTGATACATAAAGTGTTATGAATGATAGTATTATTGCAAAAAGAATCTTTTTCATGCTTGAAGGTGTTGTTTTGACAAAAAATAATTATTGATAAAAATTTAACGACAAATATAATAAAAAAAGTCAATAAGTGTATGAGTCTATGAGTCGATAAGTTTATTTTATGAAATAACTCATAGACTTATTGACTTATTGTCTCATAGACTTAAAAAAACGGAGCCTGAGACTCCGTTTTTTTTATAAAAAGCATAAGCGGGATTCTGTTCCTTGTTGCCAAGGTGATTGTCATTTCTCTAGGTCTGTCGTTGCCGAAAGACTCAAGCAACCTACCCTCCCGACTTGGACGAGCAGCCCTCAGCGTCGGTATATTTGGTCTTGCAGCCCGTAAGGTTTACCCCGAAACCGTGTCACCACGACTTCGCGTGAGCTCTTACCTCACATTTTCACCCTTACTCCGAAGAGCGGTAATTTTCTGTGGCACTTGCTGTTATCTTGAAGATACCTTCCTGTTAAGAAGTACGGTGCTCTGTGCTGTCCCGACTTTCCTCACGCAGAATTTCTCCTGCCTGCGACAATCGCTTTTCAGTCTGCAAAGATACATAAAAACCCTGAACGCTGAACTCTGAACTCTGAACTTTTTTACGATAATTTATTTTAGGACTCGATAAATCGCGTCCCTACTATCTAACTGATAAAATCCTCTCTTTTCCTCTGAAGTCGTTGAGTGTTTCAATTTGAGAAAATCCCATCTCGGTGCATAAGTCTGTCATTTCTTTTCCTAAATATTCATTTATTTCAAACCAGACTTCGCCGCTTTCTTTGAGATGTGTTTTTGCGAATTCTAATATCTTCCTGTAAAAAATCAATGGATCGTTGTCGCTGACAAACAATGCGTTGTGAGGTTCCCAATTTAATACGTTGTCGCGCATCTCCGCCTTTTCCAATTCTCTTACGTAAGGAGGATTGCTGACGATAATGTCAAATTTTGTGTCGATTTTGTTTCTTAAAGATAAAATGTCGTCGTGAATGAAAGTGACGTCTGCTTCATTGTTAATGGCGTTTCCTTTCGCGACTTCCAGTGCTTTTTCTGAGATGTCCAAAGCGAAAACTTTGCTGCCGGAAATCATTTTTGCCAAACTTATGGCAATGCAACCGCTTCCAGTTCCAATATCTAAAATTGAACAAAGTCTGTTGTCTGTTGACTGTTGTCTGTTGACAATCTTCAAGACGAGTTCTGAAGTCTCTGGTCGTGGAATTAAGGTGTTTTCGTTGACTTTAAATTTCAAGTCGCAGAATTCGGTTTCTCCTATTATATATTGTATCGGTTTGTTTTTCAGCAAATCTTTCACAGCAAAGTGAAAAGTGAGCATTTCCGATTCGCTGAGACGAAGCTGAGGTTCTAATGCCATCTTGACTCTGTCGATGCTGAAATAATGCTCAAGTAGAATGAGTATCATTGCGTTGGCTTCGTCTTTGTCGTAAATTGAACAAAGCTGCTCGCAATAATGATTTCTTATGTCTTTGACTAAATTTGATGGTACTTTCATGTCGCAAAAATATTGAAAAATATTTTATCTTTGCAGTAAATTAATGACTAAAGTCTAAAGGCAAAAGTCTAAAGGTAAAATATAAATCTGTTGACTGTTGACTATTGGCTGTTGACTTGAAATATGTTTGAAGATACATATAAAATATTAGTAGAAGAAGGCGATGGCTTGTATAAGGAAAAGGGCAGTAAGTTTATTGCCAAGGCGTTTCCTGTGCATAGCGAAGATGAGGTGAAAGCGCGTGTGGCGGAATTCAAGAAGCAGTATTTTGATGCGCGCCACCATTGTTATGCCTTCATCATAAATCCGGATAAGTCGTGCTATCGCTCTGCTGATGATGGCGAGCCTGCTGGAACGGCTGGCAAACCGATTCTGAATCAGATTTTGTCAAAAGATGTCACCAATGTGTGCGTGGTCGTAGTCCGTTACTTCGGCGGCATCAAGTTGGGCGTCCCTGGACTTATCGCTGCGTATAAGGCTGCTGCCAAGGAGGCTCTGGAAAATGCGACTATCATAGAAAAGACAATAGACGAAGTTTACTCTGTTGAATTTGATTATCCTCTGATGAACGAGGTGATGAGGGTGCTGAAAGATGAAAATCTGGAGCAGCAAAATCCTAAGTTTGAACTGAGCTGCTATCTTGAAATTTCGGTAAGAAAGAAAGACGCTGATAGAGTGATAGATAAGTTTAAAAGATTGTACGGAGTAAAAGTGGAATATCTCAAAACTGTTTGATATTCTGTGGTTTATAAAACGAGTGCTTTTGTGTTTCCTTTGCCCGTAATATAGATTAAAGAAAATTAATAGTCAATATAAAATCAATTTTTTTATTAACTTTTTTATCCTCATTTTTGTTGAAAATTTCGTAGGTAAAAGTCGAAATTGTAATCTTCTGATTTTTAAAACATTGTATTTTTTCAACTGATAGAATGAGCGAACTTTGTGTCAAAATATGGAATGATTGTCTTAAAATGATACAAGAGAACACTCGTCCTCAGAGCTACAAGACTTGGTTTGAACCAATCAAACCTGTGGCTTATGAAGATGACGAGAACGTCTTGACTATACAAGTTCCGAGTCAGTTTTTCTATGAGTATCTCGAGACTCAATATATCAGTCTTTTAAAACTTACAATACATAAAATTCTGGGTCCGACAGGTCGCTTGAAATATAGCATCGTGATGGATAACTACGGCACAGATAATCCTATCGACATTAAAGTGCCGACGACGGACAGAACCAATACTGTTAATCCTTCTGTACGCGTACCTATCAACTTCGACGACGAACAGAACAAACAGATCTTGAATCCTTTCGTCTTGCCTGGAATCAATAAGATTAAAGTGGAATCTCAACTTAATGAGAATTACTCTTTCGACAACTTTATCGAAGGCGATTGCAACAGACTTGCTCGCACTGCAGGTTTGGCGGTGGCGGAAAATCCAGGTAAAACTGCTTTCAATCCTTTGTTCATTTATAGTCAGACGGGTTTGGGAAAGACTCACCTCTGCCATGCCATTGGACTTGAAACAAAGAAACATCATCCGAATCTCATAGTTCTTTACGTTAATGCTGAACAATTTGTTCAACAATTTATGAGTTCGTGCAATCCGCAAAACAATACAAGAAGAGATTTCATACAGTTCTATCAGATGATAGATGTGCTTATTATAGATGATATTCAGTTCTTTTCTGGAAATAAGGCTGCTACGCACGATGCTTTGTTCCATATTTTCAACCATTTGCAACAAAATGGAAAGCAACTTATCTTCGCTAGTGATAGAGCTCCTGTGGAATTGAAGGATATGGAACCTCGTTTGTTGTCACGTTTCAAATGGGGATTGTCGGCAGACATGCAGTCGCCAGACATAGAGACACGTATCAGAATATTAAAGCGTAAGGCTTTTAATGATGGTATTGAACTTCCTGACGAAGTGATAGATTATGTGGCATCAAGAGTGAAGACTAACATAAGAGAGATGGAAGGTCTCTTCATTTCACTGATAGCCCAGTCGTCGCTGAATAAAAAGGCCATTACCATAGACTTGGCACGTCAGCTTATTGAAAGATTTGTCCATAGTTCAACGCAGGAGGTCTCGGTAGAGTATATCGTCAATGTTATTTGCAATCATCTGAATATTGCTGTCGAGAAGTTCTATTCTAAATCGAAAAAACGTGAAATGGTTCAGGCACGCCAGCTTGCAATGCATTTCGCAAAGAAATATACAAAATGTTCTCTGGATGCCATCGGTCAACAATGTGGCGGCAAGGATCACTCAACGGTGATATACGCGCTTAAAACAGTGTCGAACTTGCTGGAAACCGATAAGCAATTCAGGACATTGGCTACAGAAATTGAGAAAAATATCTGCTGATGAATCGTCAATTTGGAAATCTTTATCTCATCCCAACTTTGCTTGGCGCAACGACAGCCGAGCAGGTTATCCCTCAAGGTACTTTAGAAATAGTT
Organism: Bacteroidales bacterium; assembly: GCA_045656905.1. Taxonomy (GTDB): domain Bacteria; phylum Bacteroidota; class Bacteroidia; order Bacteroidales; family F082; genus Limimorpha. The sequence continues at coordinate 4,385 of JAZOSA010000123.1, read as the reverse complement.
AGAAAAATACGCTTCTTCGTGGTGGAAAATGTTCGCACCGCACGCCGTATGCTTTCAAAAATGAATATGCCTTGCCCAATCGATGAACTGACATTCGTCGAATTGGATAAACATGATAAGTCGAATAATCCAGATTTGATGACGTATCTAGGCGAAGCTCTCAACGGCAACGATGTCGGACTTATGTCGGAAGCGGGAACTCCTTGCGTTGCCGACCCGGGTTCTCTTATAGTAGAACTCGCACATCAGGCAGGAATAAAAGTGGTGCCTCTCACTGGACCAAACGCCATGATACTCGCATTGATGGCTTCTGGATTCAACGGTCAGGCATTCTGCTTCCATGGATACCTTCCAATAAAATCTCCAGAAAGAAGCAACGCCATAAAAAATCTTGAACGCCGTTCTGCTGCAAATAATGAGACACAGATGTTCATCGAAACACCGTTCCGTAATAACGCAATGATTGAAGAACTTACAAAGACATGCCATCCAAATACAATGCTGTGTGTCGCTTGTAACATCTCAATGCCTGACGAAGAAATCGTGAGCAAACCAATCTCTGAATGGAAAAGAATCAAAAAAGATTGGAACAAACGCCCAGCTGTCTTCTTGATTTATAAATCTAAATATTAATTAATGAATGGATAAGGTCTGTTGACTGTTGTCTGTTGTCCGTTGACTTTAATATGAATAAGGAAGAATATCTGATATATTGTCTGCTTTACGCAATTGATGCTGCGAATGTCAAGAAGCAAAATCTTGTGCAGATGGCACTGAAGACGGATTCTGTCAATTTCGTTAAAATATATAACCTCATCCAACAACATGGCGAAGCTACAAGAAAAAATATCGTCGCTTCGATGCAAAATGACTTCGATAAGAACGAATTGATTGAAGAAATAAGAAATACCTTCCTCTTGGAATTGGATTCTTCAATACAAGAAAGCATTGTTGAAGTTTTGAACTCAGACTTCGGAACCAAGAATGTTGAATTTTGAACAAATTGTTTCTGAACCCAAGGCAACCCCTTTTCAATTAAGAATTAAGAATTAGTTCATTATTCATTATTCATTATTCATTATTCATTATTCATTATTCATTATTCATTGTCAATTGTTAATTAAAATTATCTTGGGCGTTCCGCTTTGCGTCGGGCTTTCCGCTATATCTTTGCTCGCTTTTGTTTTCTCCTCGCTCAAAAAAATCCGTTGTCTGTTGACCGTTGTCTGTTGTCTTAAAATGCTCGCAAAGGATGCCGCTCCAATCCCTAACGCTTTGGAGGCGATTAAAACCAAGATATCAGAAAATTTTAAATGAAAAGTTAAACATTCTCCTTTATAAAACTTCTTGATTTTTCCGACATTATCTTTGCAATTCAAATTAAAAATGAAGATGCAAGATAAAAACAGTCCAAAGTTTATAGCTCACAACCCAAGGCTAATATTGTCGTTCGTTCCGATAATAATTCTGATTCTAATTCTTATTTTCGTCGTAAAAGTCTTCGGTTCTTCAGTGATGGAAGGCGCGAGTCAGATCGCACTGCTCGTCGCTTCTGCAGTATGCGTCTTCATCGGAATGTCGTTTTTCAAAATTCCTTGGCAGTCGTTCGAAGACGGCATAAAGGAAAATATCGGCAATGTAGGTTCCGCCATCGTGATGCTGCTTCTCATCGGCGCTATCGGCGGCACATGGATGCTGAGCGGCGTCGTTCCGACAATGATTTATTACGGAATGCAAATCGTGAATCCTAAGATTTTCCTTTTCGTATGCTGCGTCGTCTCTGCTGTCGTCTCTATTGTGACAGGCAGCTCGTGGACGACAATCGCCACCATCGGAGTCGCGTTGATAGGAATAGGGCAGGGCTACGGGATTTCTACGTCTTGGATTGCCGGCGCCGTCATCTCGGGCGCGTACTTCGGCGATAAGATTTCGCCTCTTTCCGACACTACCGTCATCGCCTCATCGACAGTCGGCGTGCCTTTGTTTGCACATATAAAATATATGATGGTGACGACGGTGCCTTCGATGACGATAAGTCTGATAGTATTTTTAATCGCAGGATTTTCGTTTGGTAGTGAAGCAACTTATGATGTAAGTGACTTCTCCGATGCGTTAAATTCCACTTTCAACATCAGTCCTTGGCTTATGATAATCCCGCTTCTGACCTTGACGATGATACTTTTCAAGCTGCCGTCGCTTGTGGTGTTGTTCCTCTCTGCGGTGCTGGCAGCGGCGTTCATTCCAATGACGCAACCGCAGATAATACCACACCTTATTAATATAGGCGACAAAACGACATTCGTCGATATGATAAAAGCAATGATGATTAGTTGCTATGGAAATACTTCCGTCGATACGCCAAATGCGATGCTTACTGATTTAATTGCGACGCGCGGAATGAGTGGGATGATGAACACGATTTGGCTTATAATATGCGCGATGTGTTTCGGTGGCGTTATGGTTGCAAGTGGCATGATTGCCAATATCACGAATTTGATTATGAGACTTATAAGACGCACTGTCACTCTTGTCGCCTCAACGGTCTTTACAGGTATATTCAGCAATATCTGTATCAGCGACCAGTATCTCTCGATAATTCTTACTTGTAATATCTTTAAGGATTATTACGATAAAAATGGATACGAGTCGCGACTTCTGAGCAGAAGTGCGGAGGACTCGGCGACGGTGACGAGCCCTCTCGTTCCGTGGAACACCTGCGGCATGACGCATGCTACGGTTCTAAACGTAGCGACACTGTCATACCTGCCTTATTGTATTTTTAATATTCTTAGTCCAATTATGTCAATAATCGTCGCCGCAATAGGATGGAAAATTTATAAGGCGAAGTAGATCCGTGGAGAACTATTCGTGTCGATTCGTGTTGATTCGTGGACTAAAAATATCCGCGTAAATCCGTGAGATCCGTGGAGAACCATTCGTGTCGATTAGTGTCGATTCGTGGACTAAAAATATCCGCGTAAATCCGCTAAATCCGTGGAGAACCATTCGTGTTGATTAGTGTCGATTCGTGGACTAAAAAGATCCGTGGATATATTCTAGAATCTGTTCTGCATGAATCTTCGTCTTTATTTCCTTTGGTGTAAATATCTTCTCAATGATTCCCTCTTCGTTGACAAGATACGTGGTGCGTAAAGTCCCGATTGTTCTGCGACCACAAGCCACTTTTTCTCCCCAGCATCCGAGTTGTTGGAGTAGGGTGGTGTCGGTATCGGCGATGAGAGGAAATTCTAATCCCTGTGCATCTGCGAATTTCTTCTGCAGTTCTTTCTTGTCTTTACTGACGCCGATAATTGAATATCCTGCTGCTTCTAATTCGGCTTTGTGAGTTTGTAAGGAACATGCCTCAGCGGTGCAGCCGCTAGTGTTTGCCTTTGGATAACTATAAAGAATGATCTTTCTTCCTTTGTAATCGCTGCTTTTTATTTCGTTGCCATCTTGGTCTATGCCTAAGATTTCTGGTATTCTGTCTCCTATGTTCATAATTGTAATTTTAGTGTTTATGCAAATTTACGAAAATAAACGATAGAGACGTGAAAATAATCTTTATTCAAACCAGTCTCTTAGAACTTCAACATAGAAACAAATAAGACTCATTAATATCAATGCTCCAAGAATCATATAATATAAACAAACTCGGTACAGAGTTAAAAATTACGCTTATATATTAATTAATAAGGTGTATTTTTTTTTGACACTGACACTGACACTGACGCTGACTTTCTCCGCGCCGATCCTCGAGATCCGTGGAGAACAGAAAAAGATTCGTGTTTATTCGTGTTTATTCGTGGACTTAAAAGCATCCGCGCAGATTCGCGGGATCCGTGGAGAACAGAAAAAGATTCGTGTTTATTCGTGTTTATTCGTGGACTTAAAAGCATCCGTGCAGATACGCGAGATCCGCGGAGAACAGAAAAAGATTCGTGTTTATTCGTGTTTATCCGTGGACTTGAAAGGACGGTCCCGTCGGGTTATCGTCGCATTCCGGCGACAGTCCGAGGTGAAATCCGCATCTGTTCCTTGTCGGTTTTTCCGTGATTTCTGTTATTTTGTGATATTTTTTGGAGAGGAATCGCCGTCGATGGGCGCTAAAACGTCCGAAATGGAGTGATAATTGGTCAGTATTCCGTTAAATCTTCAGTTTTTTGCATCTGTAATCGTGTGGTATTCAGCGAGATGAAAAATAAATGAAAAATAAATGAAAAAAGTTGAAAAAATAGTTGGAGGGAAAGGAAAAAGTCGTACCTTTGCACTCGCAAAACAACGGGAACGACGGTGAATGGAAAGATGGAGGTTGTTGAGCGAAGTTCTTTGAACGAATGATCCAAGCAAAGTCTGAAAGGTAAGGAAGTACAGAAAAAAAGAAC
>JAZOSA010000122.1:0-18015 GCA_045656905.1 Bacteroidales bacterium | reverse complement strand
GCTGAAGCCCCTGAAAAATTCAAAGACGCTGTCTACGCATCATTACGTCGTCATGTCGCAGCTGTCAACAAACTCACAGCAAAAGGCATGTACTTCTTCGACTACGGCAACGCATTCTTGTTAGAAAGCAGCCGCGCTGGCGCCGACATCCTCAACGCTGACGGCAAATTCCGTTATCCTTCATACGTACAAGACATCATGGGTCCTATGTACTTCGACTACGGTTTCGGTCCATTCCGTTGGGTTTGTACTTCAGGCAAAGAAGAAGACCTCGCTATCACAGACGAAATCGCATGCAATGTTCTTGAAGAAATCGCAAAGAACTCACCTGTTGAAATCCAACAACAAATGCGCGACAACATCCAATGGATTAAAGGCGCACGCGCTAACAAACTCGTCGTTGGTTCACAAGCACGTATCTTATATGCCGACTGCGAAGGTCGTACAAAGATCGCTGCTGAATTCAACAAGGCTATCGCTGACGGTCGCCTCTCAGCTCCTGTAGTTTTAGGTAGAGACCACCACGACGTATCAGGCACTGACTCACCATTCCGCGAAACATCAAATATCTACGACGGCTCATCATTCACAGCTGACATGGCAATCCACAACGTTATCGGTGACGGTTTCAGAGGCGCAACATGGGTAAGTATCCACAACGGCGGCGGGGTTGGCTGGGGTGAAGTTATCAAGGGCGGTTTCGGTATGGTACTCGACGGCAGCGACGACGCTGATAGAAGATTACACTGCATGTTACACTGGGACGTCAACAATGGTATCGCTCGTAGAAGCTGGGCAAGAAACGAACCTGCTATGTTCGCTATCAGACGCGCTATGGAAGTAGAGCCAAGACTTAAAGTCACAATGCCTAACTTCGCAGAAGACAGCTTGATTAACGAGATTATAAAATAAAAATTTTGATTAAGGTTTAAGGCTTAAGGTTTAATGAAATGTCAAATCACTTTAAACTTTAAACCTTAAACTTTAAGCAAAAAGAAATAGCACGATTATTGTATAATTCAAACAATAAATCAAACAGTTAAAAAGAAAGAATTAAATAATTATTAACCTTAAAATTAGAAAAGAAAATGAAAAAACTTTTACTCTCATTAATCGTTATGGTTTTCGCAGCTCAATTGTCTGCTCAATCATTAGCATTCAAATATGAAGGCGAAACAATTCAACCTGGTACAATCAACATTGTATCTGACATTAACGAATCTTTAGAACTCCTATTCGACTTACACGTCATTAACACAACAGACAGCCCTATGAATGTTGTTTGGGAAATGAACGACTCTGTTAGCGCTGTAAAACTTCAAGCTTATTGCTGCTGTTTCGACGCTTGTTATGCTCCTTTTATGAAAACAAATGTTTACGAATTTGCAGCTGGTCAAGAAGGTATTTTCGCAGGTCATGTTATGTTTGCTGACGAAAGCTGGAACGCAATGCCTGTAGGTACAGAAACAACTGTAATTTACACTTTCTACGATGAAAGAAACCCAGAAGAAAAATATGTCTTCACAGTTAACTACAAATACGATCCAGAAGCATCAATCGTTGACTATAACAGCGTAGAAGTTTTCAGCAACGCATATCCTAACCCAGCTAACAACACTGTAAGCTTCGACTACAACATGCCATACGATGCAAACTCAGCTTCAGTTGCTATCTACAACATGATGGGTCAAGAAGTTGTAAGACAAGACCTCAACCTCGGCGGTTCAAGACTTGACATCAACGTAAGCGACTTAAACGAAGGCGTTTACTTCTACAGCTTAATCGTCAACAACCAAACAGTTAAGACAAACAAATTCGTTGTTTCAAGATAAAAAGACAACAGACTACGGACAACAGACAACAGTCTTTGTCCACGATAATACAGGAGCGCTGCATTGAATGTGGCGCTCTTTTTTTTGAGTCACCAAGTCACCGAGTCACTGAGTCAATGAGTCACCGAGTCAATGAGTCAATGAGTCAATGAGACTTTGAGTTGAAGATATCAGCAGTTGAAAAAATTGGAGGGACGTGATTCATCACGTCCAAAATTCGTGAATAAAAAAAAGATACGCCCTTGATGTCTCTACGTATTTCTGGAATTTAACGAAATTCTGGTTTTAATCGCTCCCAATGCGTTAGGGATTGGAGCGGCATCCTTTGCGAGCGTAAACGGGAACGAGTTTTGGGGACGGGGACGAGGTCGCTGAGCCTGTCGAAGTGCCGAGTCCATGTTTTTAGCAAGCGAGACGGGAATGAAGCGAGCAAAGATATAGCGGAAAGCCCGACGCGAAGCGGAACGCCCCAAAAAAAGTCACTGAGTCACTGAGTCACCAAGTCAATGAGTCAATGAGTCAATGAGTCAATGAGTCAATGAGTCAATGAGACTTTGAGTTGAAGATATCAGCAGTTGAAAAAATTTGTAGGGACGTGATTCATCGCGTCCAAAATTCGTGAATAAAAAAAAGAGACGCCCTTGATGACGTCTCTTTTTGTTTTATATGGACAATGTCTTGTTGACTTGTTGTCTTATTTCGCGAAGCTGACAGCTCTTGTCTCTCTGATGACAGTGATTTTGATTTGACCTGGGTAAGTCATCTCTGTCTGGATTTGTTTAGAGAGGTCGAATGAGATGCGGTCGGCGTCGGTGTCGCTGACTTTATCAGCTGCTACGATGACGCGTAATTCACGACCAGCTTGGATAGCGTATGTCTTAACGACGCCAGGGAATGACATCGCCATTTCTTCGAGTTTGTTGAGACGTTGGATATAAGCCTCGACGACTTCGCGGCGTGCGCCTGGACGTGCGCCTGAAATAGCGTCACACACTTGAACGATAGGAGCGATAAGAGTTTCCATTTCTATTTCATCGTGGTGAGCACCGATGGCGTTGCATACGTCTGGTTTTTCTTTGTATTTCTCAGCGGTCTTCATACCGAGGATTGCGTGTGGCAATTCTTCGTCGTTTTCAGCCACCTTACCGATGTCGTGGAGAAGACCAGCGCGTTTTGCTGTCTTTGGATTCAAACCTAATTCAGCTGCCATTGAAGAACTGAGTTTAGCGACTTCGATAGAGTGTTGTAATAAGTTTTGTCCGTATGAAGAACGGTATTTCATACGACCAATCATCTTGATAAGTTCAGGGCTGAGATTATGGATGCCGAGGTCGATGACGGTACGTTTACCTGTTTCTATGATTTCTTGTTCAACTTGTTTTTCGACTTTCTTAACAACTTCTTCGATACGTGCTGGGTGGATACGACCGTCTGTAACGAGTTTTTGCAATGAGAGGCGAGCGATTTCACGACGTATTGGGTCGAAGCCTGAGAGTAAGATTGCGTCAGGACTGTCGTCGATGATGATTTCAACGCCAGTGAGAGCTTCGAGAGCGCGGATATTTCTACCTTCGCGACCGATGATACGACCTTTGATTTCGTCGTTTTCAATGTTAAATACAGACACTGTATTTTCGATAGCGTGTTCTGCTGCTGTGCGTTGGATTGTCTCAAGAATGATTTTCTTAGCTTCTTGGTTAGCCGACATCTTAGCTTCTTCAACGATATCTCTAGAGATGACCATAGCTTCAGCTACAGCTTCATCTTTCATCATTTCCTTAAGCTGTTCCTTAGCTTCATTTGCTGAGAGACCAGAGATAGACTCTAACATTTTCTTTTGTTCGTCTTGAATCTTATCCAATTCAGCCTGACGTTTGTTGATGTTTTCTTGTTGAGCCGCTACGCTTTGTTGTTGGCTTTTAACTTCATTAGCTCTTTTGCGGATTTCTTCATCACGTTGGTTAGCTTGTTGCTGTTGTTGTTGTACACGTGATTCGAGCTTTTGGATTTCGCGTTTACGTTCGTTGGTTTCTTTTTCGTAATCAGCTTTCATTTGCAAGAATTTCTCTTTAGCTTGAAGGATCTTATCTTTCTTGATCACTTCTGCTTTTTCTTTAGCTTCTTCCAATAACTGAGTACTTTTCTTTGTGAGCGCGTTACGCATCACTGTTGAAGATACGAGGACGCCAGCGCAGGCGCCAATTACGAGAGCAGTCACTCCGAAGAGAATGTATGCTGCTGTGTGACTTAATGCTAGTAATAACATCATTTTTTAATTCGATTTATCTCGAAAAAAAAATAAGGGAGGGAAAAAAATCTGTCTGCCCAATGGGATAATAGTAAACCCCAGAAGTCACGTTTATGGTTGCCACGATACGCAAACGTCCACTGGCGTTAAAGCACCTTTGCAGGTTGAGGCCTGTTTTTGTACCAATGAGTCAACCGGAAATTATGGTTTTAATTGTTAGGTTTACATCATGCGACGAACAGACAGATATATCTTCAAAGAACTTTAAGAACCTATATTCTCGCTTAATAAAGTACTTAAATCATCGAGTTTTTGTTCCAGATACTGATCTTTATATGCAGCGTCAGATTCATATTTAACATTCAGAGTTGCTAACTGCAAACACAACATTGACAATAAATCCTGATAATCTCTATAGTCGTATGTCTGTTTGTATGTCTTTATCCTTTCATTTAGCATCTCTGCTGCTTTTAACACTTTCGCCTCGTCAGATTTATCTACAGTCAGACGATAATTACGTCCTGCTATGGCAACTTCTATTTTTACCTCACCTATTCCGCTCATTTTCGTCTGATTTATATATAATTACTGTTCTGCATTCAACATTGCAACACAATTGTCGATTTCTTTAACAAGTGCCTTTATTAATTGTCTACTTTCTCCTACCTCTTTCTCGTTTTCGAGAGCGTTAACAATAACTAAATTATTTATTTTTTCCTTTAATCCTGAATTCTCCGTCATAAGGACTTCCAGTTCCAACTGCAGATCCTCATTCCTTTGAATAAGTCTACTATTTTCTGCTTCAAGCTGATTCTTTAGCGCAATTAGCTTTCTTATCTTTGTTTCTATTTCCGAAAGGGTTACACTTAAATCTGCCATCTCTATAGTATTCTTCAGAATTTGCTACAAAGATAATGAAAAAAAAACATCTTAACACGATTTTTCGGTGTTTTTTTTAAGTCAACAGACTATAGTCAACAGACTACAGTCATTGTTCACATTATCAATATCTTTCAACTTTCAGTTTTCAGTTTTCAATTTTCAGTTTTCAATTTATAAACAACTGCCGTCCTGCTTACATTATATATTTTCATAAACACCTGACCGTCTCTATATTCAGACGGGAAGACAACCTTTTTATCTATATTTTCAAAGCCACCGAAATCCTTGTCATCACTGCTAAATATGATTTCATAGTCACCGGTGTTTTTGACATTTATCTCATAATCAGGAATTGAATCGCTTCCCCAATTGAAGACAAACATCAGATTATTTCTTTCAAAGACTATAGTCTTATGTTCCTCATCGGCATTCATAAGCCAAGCCGGTTCTGCATTCATAATGTCGTTTTCCTTAATAAACTTTAACATTTCCTTGTCAAATTCATTAAGCCAACCGAACTTAAGATTCTCATCATCAACCAGCGACCACTGACGACGCGCGTGTTTGTAACTCCATCCATTTTCCTGTCGAGGGAAGTCGATCCACTCTGGATGACCGAATTCATTGCCCATAAAATTAAGCCATGCATTGCCGCCGAGACTTATTGTGAAAAGACGTATCATCTTATGCAAAGCAACTCCTCTATCAACTATCATACTCGGCGTAAACTTCGACATTGAAGTGTACATCTCCTTGTCCATCAACCTAAAAGCAATTGTCTTATCTCCTACCAACGCCTGGTCGTGCGACTCGGCATACGCTATCGTCTTGACATCGTACAATCTATTTGTCATGGTGAAGAAAAACTCGTGCATATTCCAGTCTTCTTCTTTCTGATCTTTCAGAATCTTAATCCAGAAGTCAGGCAAACCCATTCCGAGGCGGTAGTCGAAACCGATGCCGCCATCTTCAACAGCAGCGCATATTCCTGGCATTCCGCTCACGTCTTCAGCAATGGTGATATAATCTTTATTCAACTGATGTATCAGTGTATTAGCGAGTTGCAGATATGTCACTGCATCGTCATTAATATTATCTCCGAAATAATCCGACTGATTGGCGAACTCCACTCCTATCCCGTGATTCTTATATAACATAGATGTAACGCCGTCAAATCTGAATCCATCGAAATTATATTCATCTAACCAATATCTCACGTTTGAAAGCAAAAATCGCAGGGTCTCTACCTTTCCATAATTAAACAATTTGGAATCCCACTGCGGATGATGTCCTTCATGACCGCCAAGCAGATATTGTGTTTCTGTTCCATCAAAGAGATTCAATCCTTCACGAGTATTTTTAACAGTATGAGAATGAACCAAATCCATAATGACAGCGATTCCCATGTCATGTGCTGCGTCTATCAACTCCTTCAATTCTTCTGGCGTACCGAAACGCGAACTTGCCGCAAAAAAGTTAGACACATGATAGCCGAACGAACCGTAATATGGATGCTCAGCGACAGCCATAAGTTGTATCGCATTGTATCCCAACCCCTTTATCCTCGGCAAGACATTTTCCTTAAATTCTTTATAAGTACCAACGCCTTCTTTTTCCTGCGACATTCCAACGTGAGATTCGTAAATGAACAAAGGCTTTTGGCTGTTGGCTGTTGGCTGTTGGCTGTTGGCTGTTGGCTGTTGGCTGTTGGCTTTTGGCCAGAATTGTCCAGCGAAGTCTTTGTTGTCTTCGTTTTGAATGACTCTGTTGATATAAACCGGAATGCGTTCTTGTTCACCGATGCTCGATTGCACCAGGACTTTCAGCAGACTTCCTTTTGTTAATTTATTTTTGTATTGTGCATCAGGAAGGAAAATAGACCAGATGCCATCTTCTTCTCTTTCAAGAGGATTAGCGTATCTGTCCCAATTGTTGAAGTCGCCGAACAAAGACAGATAATGCGCAGATGGAGCCCATTCTCTATACCACCATCCTTTTCTGAACTCGTCGTAAGTAAAACCGAAGAATTCATGCGCTGAAGCGAACGACTTCAGACTTCCATAATGATTTTCAATATATTTCAATAAAGATTCATATCTGTCGTAACGAGCCTGCACTTCTTCTGCCACAGGTTCCAGCCAAGAATCTCTTTCTACAAGTTTCATCATAATTTCAAAATTTTAATTCCACATGGTTCTAAATTCATCGCGATGCCACGAGTGCTGACTTCATCTAAGTTATATTCTATCTTTTCTCCGGTAAAAGCATCAATAGCAAACCGTTGTCTGTTGTCCGTTGTCTGTTGACTGTTGACCATTGACTGTAATCTCATATACTCCACTGCGTCTTCAGCGATCTTCACTTCGCAGTAGCGACTTTCATTCTGATTGAAATTGATAACAACGAGAAGTCTGTCATTGTTGAAATAACGCAGGAAGGCGTAGACATACTGAGGGTCGAAGTTGGAATACCAAGGGTTGACCCACATCAGGTCGTAGAACGCACCTTTATTAATAGCGTCGCTAGTGAGGCGGAAGTTGAGTATTTTCTTATAAAAGTCATATAACTTTCTTTGTTCATCGGTGAATTCGCTGCCATCGAACTTGCCGCCTGCCATCCATTTCTGGTGTTTCGGCATCACCGCGTAATCGAATATCGACGTCCTTCCGTCATCGCCGCTGAATCCCACTGCTCCTTCTGCATCCTCGCCGCTCTCTTGTCCGTTGTAAATCATGAAAGGTCCGCGGTTCATCAGCGCCGACATTGCCACAGCAGGCAATGCCTTGAACGCATCGCCGACGAAATGCCTAGACGCGAGACGAACCTCATCGTGGTTTTCCATGAAACGCAGCATCGCGTCGCCGAGACCTTGGAGGCTGTTCCACACATTAGTGATAGTATCCGCTCGCTGTCCGTAGCGATAGATATTTTCCAAAGTATTGTAAAGCCCGACCTTATCATACAGATAATCGAAACCGGCATTGACATATTCCTTATAAAGATGAGGCTGATAAATCTCAGCAATCATTATCGCGTCATATTCCTCGCGCAACTCATTTATTGACCAGCGCCAAAATTCCACTGGCACCATCTCTGCCATGTCGACACGAAAACCATCAACACCTTTCTCACACCAATACTGCATAATGTTCAGCATCTTATACCAAGTATTTGGAATAGTGTCAAAATGTTTTGTATGGTTATTCTGATAATCAACGCCGTAATTCAGTTTCACTGCGTCGTACCAGTCATTGACTGAAGGTCGTGGAGAAAACACATCATTGCCTGATGCCTTGGCGGGGAACTCTTGAAAGTCAACAGACAACAGACAACTGTCAACAGTCCTTGGATATACTTCCTGAGTGACTGAGTTAATTGTTGACTGTTGACTTGGAATAACAAACTCTTGATTTGGGCAGTAATAGAAGTTGTTATCTTTTGCGAAGCTGACGTTTTTATTGTCATATTCGCCGAATTCTTCCACGTCATAAGGTTTATTCAGCGACTTATATTCTCTCGCAAGATGGTTAGGAATGAAATCCATTATCACTTTCATGCCTTTTTCATGGATGCGATTCAGCGTCTCTTCAAACTCTTCCATCCTATTCTGCGGATTGACTGCCAAGTCAGGGTCGATGTCGTAATAATCCATTATAGAATAAGGAGAGCCAGCCTTGCCTTTAGTAATCTGAGGATTTGTCGATTTAATTCCGAGTTCAGGATAAGCCGTCATGGAAGAATGACGAATCACGCCCGTGAGCCAGATATGAGTAATTCCCAAGGATTTAAGCGATTCCAAGGCATTGTCGTTGATATTAGCAAAAGTGCCGCAACCGTTCTGTGACTTGTCGCCATCAAAAAGCGGTGCAGTATTTTTATTTCCGAATGTTCTTACAAATAATTGATATATGTTCATATTTCCAAATCTGTAGGGACGTATCGCATACGTCCATTATATTATCGTATCGCATACGTTTTATATAGGGAACAAAGATAATGATTTGTTTATTTTTTTCAAAGGAGAAAATTCTTAAAAATTATTAACAAACATTCTTAAAATAAGTTTGTTAGTACGAAAAAGACCGAATATGGAATCGACAATTAAAATAAATGAAGATGGTTACGGTTACAACACCACCATGCTTCCCGATTATGATGGATTCATCATCATAAAACCTGGATTTTTAAAATACACCGACAATATTATCAAGGACTTACATCGGCATGATTTCATCGTAATTGAAGCCAAAGAGAAGACCCTGACAAAAGCCGAGGCTGAAATAATATACAGTTGTCACAAAGGAAAGCCATTCTTTGATAAACTGATAAAATACATGACAAGCGGTCCTAGCATCGGCATGATTCTGTTGTCGCCTTATTCCGACAGGGAGTCAGCGACAGAAACGCTCAAGCAATTAAAAGATAAATACAGAAAACGCTACAGCATCGACAAGATACACAACGTGATACACAGTTCCGATAGTTATCAGAGCGCCCTTCACGAAGCGGAAGCGTTTTTTAACTAAGAACTAAGAGCTAAGAACTAAGAACTTTGACTTAGAAATTCAAAATCTCTGAAACTCAGTATATCGGCGACTTGGTGACTTTCTTTTTGGGCGTTCCGCTTCGCGTCGGGCTTTCCGCTGTATCTTTTTCCGCTGCGCTCCAAAAGGATGCCGCTCCAATCCCTAACGCAACGTGTAAAAAAAGAATCATTCCTTTTACAGTAGCGCTCCTGTAGAGATGCGTCAATGCGACATGCCATAAAACGCATTGACACGTCTCAAAAATAACAACACATTCTCAATTTCCATGAGACGTGTCAATGTATGTTTATCTTTATGGTCACATTGACGCGTCTCTACAAATTTCCCGACGGAAATAAATCAAATGTAAGGATGCGATGAATCACGTCCCTACAAAGCTGACAGCTGACAGCTAATTTTCAATTATAAAGACGAAAGACGTATCAAGAACGCGTATTCCAATGCTATTTCTTTTATTCCTTCAAAACGTCCTGATGCTCCGCCATGACCAAAGTCCATGTTGGTTTTCAGATATAATGGGTTATTGTCAGTCTTCATTTCTCTTAACTTAGCAACCCATTTCGCTGGTTCCCAATATTGCACTTGGCTGTCGTGCAAACCCGTCGTCACGAGCATAGCAGGATAGTCTTTTCTTTCCACGTTGTCGTATGGAGAATACGACTTCATGTAGTCGTAATATTCTTTTTCGTTAGGGTTGCCCCATTCGTCGTATTCGCCTGTCGTCAAAGGAATGCTTTCATCGAGCATAGTCGTCACCACATCGACGAAAGGCACCTGCGCGATGATTCCTTTCCACATCTCCGGTGCCATGTTAGCCACCGCTCCTACCAACAAACCGCCTGCGCTGCCACCCATGGCGAACATCTTATCATTATTCGTAAATCCTTCATTGACAAGATATTTACCGCAATAGATAAAGTCAAGGAAGGTGTTTTTCTTCTTCAATAATTTACCGTCTTCATACCACTGACGTCCCATCTCCTCGCCGCCTCTGATATGAGCGACTGCCCACACAAAGCCTCTGTCTAACAACGACAGACGCGCTGTCGAGAAGTAAGCGTCCATGCTGCTGCCGTATGAACCGTAGCCGTAAAGCACCAAAGGATTCGTTCCGTCTTTCTTCATACCTTTTTTATATACCAAAGAAATCGGCACCATGACGCCGTCATGCGATGGAGCATAATGTCGTTCCGTAACGTAATCGCTTGGTGCATAACCACCTATTATTTCCTGACGTTTCAACAAAACTGACTCACGTTTTATCATGTCGTATTCATAAAGCGAAGCAGGCGTCGTCATGGAGTTATATCCATATCTCAAAAGATGTGAGTCGAAGTCTGGATTAGCGGAAGAATACGCAGTGTATGTCGGTTCACCGAAGTCGATATAATAATCCGTCGTGCCGTCCCATGTCATGATTCTAATCTTCACCAGACCTTCCTTACGTTCTTCAATGACAAGAAAATCAGCGAATAAGTCGAAGTCTTCTATCAAGACATCGTCGCGATGTGGCATCAGCTCTATCCAATTTTCTTTTCCAGTCTTGTCGACCGGCGTCTTCATAATTTTGAAGTTCTTCGCGCCGTCGGCATTGGTAAGTATGTAGAAATGTTCGCCATAATGACCTACACCATAAAGATGGTCATGTTCGCGCTTATGGAAAATCTTAAACTCATCGTAAGGTCTATCGGCATCGACGAAACGCACTTCCGACGACATAGTGCTGTCGGAGATTATCATGATATAACGCCTTGACTTAGTCTTGCTCACATAACAGCTGAAGGCTGTATCTTCTTCAAAATAAACAAGTTCATCATTAGCCGGGTCGTCGTTCAATTTATGACGCATAATCTTGCAAGAACGTAATGACTCATCTTTCACACTATAGAAAAGCGTCTCGTTATCGTTAGCCCACACCATATTTCCCGTGGTGTTTTTTATGACTTCAGGAAATTCGGGTGCGATAAACCTTCCATCGGACGCGATAAATCGCGTCCCTACATATTTTATGTAAATATCATACTGGCGGCGACTCACTGTATCAACGCTATAAGCAAGCAACTCATTATCAGGACTAACGCTATATGCTCCGATATCAAAATAATGATGATCCTTTGCCATTTCATTACCGTCAAGAAGAATCTGTTCCGGATTTTCCATATTATCTTTCCGGCGACAATACACAGGATATTCCTTGCCTTCCTCGTAGCGAGAATAGTAATAGTATCCGTTTCTCTTTATCGGATAAGAGACATCGTCTTGTTTGATGCGTCCTACTATCTCATTATATAATTCATTCTGAAGAGATTCCGTATCTTTCATCATCGTCTCCTGATATTGATTCTCTTGTTCAAGATAAGCTATCACTTCAGGATTTTCACGTTCGTTAAGCCAATAATAGTTGTCGATACGTGTGTCGCCGTGAGTCACTAATTCACGAGGACATTTCTTTGCTACAGGTTTTTCCATAATTAAAATGACAATGTTAATCCGATACTTGGCATTATAGGCAACTGATACATAATCTCTGTCGAGACCACATCAACATAGAATATATTGTTTCTATCGTAAACGTTAGTGACGCTGAGGTCCGCTTCAAGTATAACATTTTCAGTGAAATAGAATTTTCTTTTCACGTCAATGTCGAGGCGATGATACGAAGGCAGCTGACTTCCATTAAGTTCGTCATAGACAATGCCGAGATAACCGCTTTCTGTATAAGGATCGAAATAGATGTTATCGTAAGGCAGTTTTTCATAGAACGCGCTCACCTGAGTGAATGGGAATCCCGTTCCGAAGTTCCATCGTGCGCTGATTTCCCACTGATGTTTAGAACCTGCGGTATATGTCGCCATGAGATTCACGTTATGACGTCTGTCGTAGTGGGTCCTGTAATTATGTATCTGTTTATCAACATCTTCATAATCCTTATTGACATATCCCAACGAATATGCGCCCCAGAGATACCATCTCATATTTTCATATTTCAAAGAGACGTCAAGACCATAAGCCCTGCCCTTTTCCACCATGAAGTCTTTTCTTAAAAGTTCTGGCGTTCCCATCGGAGCATCATCGTCGGAATATTTCTGGTTTCTGTTCATGCTTGTCAGCTGACGGAAATCTTTATAGTAACCTTCAACATTGAGAACCAAATTATTATACACATCAAATTCAGTTCCTACGATGTAATGTATAGCCTTCTGGAGTTTTGTCGTGACTTCTTTTCCATCAAATGTCGAAGGTATGTTAGCCTGACCTGAGAGGAAACCGTAGAAGAGGTTCACCACGTCGCGGTCGCTGTTGGCGGCGATGAGATTTTGAGAATACATACCTGTCGCCGCTTTGACTCTAAACCAATCCGTTACGTTGTATTTCAAGGCGAGACGAGGTTCTGGCGACACCTCACCTAAAGAGGCATACGCCTGGACTCTGAAACTAGGTTCAAGAATCAGTTTGTCAAACTGAGCCTTATATTTCACATAAGCGCCGAGTTCCGTAGTGTTGTCGATTTGACTCATACGAATGCCATTCGATTTGGTATAATCAAAGACCGTCTTGAATCCCAACATCTCGATGCCGTATTTCAGTGAGTTCTTTCCGAGGAAATAAGTGAATGCGAATCCCGCGTTGAAACCATTTATCGAGCTCTTTCTATCTGGATTGTTCTGTTCTTTGAGCGTCGCTGTATAATCGGAATAAGCCACATTACCTTCTATAAGCACAGGTGACTTTCCCGGGATAACGACGAAGTTAACGCCGCCGCCATAAGAGTCCCATCCGAAGTTAGATATTGATTTATAATTCTTTACATCATCTGTAAAACCAAAACCAAAGAAATTCACCTTACTGCCATTAGCGGCGTTGATAGAAATTTTTCCGTATAAGTCGTTATAGGTATAAGGCAAAGTATTGCCATTCAATATCGGTTTGTAAATCGTTTCGCTTGTTTTATCCAGATAAGAAGTCTTTGCCGACACTATGAATGATGCTGTCACGTCATCTGGTTCTTTGGCTTTTTTGAAAGGACCTTCAAGCATCAGTTTCGCTCCGAAGGTACTCGCGCTCAGCTTACCGGCGAGACGTTTTTTGTTACCGTCGCGCGTGGTGATGTCCATCACTGAAGAGATTCTTCCGCCGTATTCAGCGCCGAAGCCGCCTGTGTAAACCTCAGCGTTTCTGATGATGTCGGTGTCGAAGACAGAGAAGAGACCGATGGAGTGGAAAGGATTATAGACGACCATACCATCGAGCAGCACCTTGTTTTGTATTGGCGAGCCGCCTCTGATATAAAGCTGACCGCCTTGGTCGCCAGTGAAGATGACACCAGGAATGACTTGCAGATACTGAGCGAGGTCGGCTTGTCCGCCCATAGTAGGGATTCTGGTGATGACTTTCGGAGTTATGTTCACGACGGAAGTCTTGGTCTCGGTCCTCGCCTCGATTTTGTCGGCAGTGATGTTGACAGCAGCTAGCACCACATTTGACTCTTCAAGATAATATTTCTTGTTTAAGACTACATTATTCTTCAGTTCAAGTCTCTCAGCGATAGTGTCATAACCGAGGTTTGTGACCAAAATAGTATATTCTCCGTCAGGTATTCTCGTGATATTAAAAAAACCGTTGATGTCGGTCGAGGCGCCATATGTCGTTCCTTTGAAATAAACGTTACAGAACATCATCGGTTCGCCCGTCGACTTCTCATAAACGAAACCCTTGACATTATTATCCTGAGCATGTGATACAGAAGCAGTTATAAGTAGAATTAAGATAGATATTAAATTCGTTAGCTTTGATTTCATCGTATACTTTTCAATTTCAAATTATAAATATGCAAAGTAACGAAAAATCGTGATAATTGTGGGATGTTTTTTGAAAAAAAAGTTTTCTTCAAACCAAAGCTGTCAGCAATCAGCGGTCAGCAGTCAGCAATCAGTTGAAAATTTCAGTTTTCAATTTTCAGTTGCTCACAGCTCAGAACTCAGACTCAGACTCATAGACTCAGTAACTCAGCAACTCGGTGTCTTGGAGTCTCGGTGACTTTTAAAAAGCATACCCAAAGTCTGTTGACCGTTGTCTGTTGTCTGTTGACAAAAAAAGTTCAAAAGTTGACAACCGAATGCCAATTTTCCATTTTCAACTTTCAGTTTTTAATTAAAAAATCCGCTGTTAATTAGCGGATTGTTCTTGTGCTTCTTTGATGAGTTCCAGTTCTTTAGCGGAGAAATGTTCTGGGAGTAAGATTTGTACTTTCAGCAGCAGTGCGCCAGCGCCTTCTTTGCCGTAGTGAGGCATTCCCATCCCTTTGAGTCGCAGCGTGCTGTTGTTTTGTGTCTGCGGTTTTATCGGCACGTTGACGTCGCCTTTGAGAGTGCTGACTGTTATCTTGCCGCCGAGTATCGCGGTATACACGTCGATGTTGATATTTTTTATGAGGTCGTCGCCGTCACGTTGATACGAAGGGTCATTATTGATGACGACTTTTATCATGAGGTCGCCGTTGTCGCCGCCGTTTCTTCCGGGGTTGCCTTTACCTTTGAGACGCAGTATCTGTCCGTCGCGCACTCCCGGTTTTATGCTTATTTTTATTGAACTTCCGTTGAGGTCGAGGATACGTTGCGAACCTTGATAAGCTTCTAGCAATGTGAGGTTTATGGTAGCGTTGAGGTCGCTGCCTTTAGCAGGACGCGTTGAACGGCGGCCGCCGCCCATGCCTCCCATGAAACTGCTGAAGTCGAATCCGGCGCCGCCACCGCCGCCATGTCCACCGAAGAACATGTCGAAGAAGTCAGAGAAGCCGCTAGCGTTGAAGCCATGCGCTCCGCCGCCGAAACCAGCATTCTCGTATTGCTTCCAGTTCGCGCCAAGTTCGTCATATTTCTTACGCGAGTCAGGATTGCCTATGACCTGATAAGCCTCGGAAATCTCCTTGAACTTCTCCTCCGCCACCTTGTCGTCAGGATTCTTGTCGGGATGATATTTCACCGCCAACTTACGATACGCTTTCTTAATCTCATCCTGTGTCGCCGAACGCTCAACACCTAATATTTTATAGTAATCTTTGTATTCCATGTTCTTTATAATAATGGTCTATGAGTCTATGAGTCTATAAGTTTGTGTGATTACCAATATAAAACAACTCATTACACAATAAGTTCACTTATCGACTTATTCACTTATTGACTTATCGACTTAATCAATATCTGTAAACCTCAAATTCCGACATTGCGCCTTCGAATTCTATTTCGATGTTATTTTCTGCTGAAGAATAATTCGCTGTCTCGTACACATTAGAAGATTTCTTGACAAATCCATCAAAATCCTTGAGAGACAAGACCGATTCACATTCCAGTCTACAACCAGAATTATTCGGAATTCCTATTCTTATTTTTGAGACACCCGTGCTTATAACTACATAAGTTGAATCATAAAGCTCGCCTAATTTGATATCTATGTTAGATGCGCCGCTGTTTATTTCCACGTCAGAAACTTTATATTCGCTGAAATCGAAGTTCAGTTCGCTTGCTCCAAGATTAAGCTCAAAATCATAAATCGGATTTTTGTTTAAAGAAATGTCAAAACGATTTGACTTAACTTCTTCAATATCATTCACCTGATAATTATCATCTTCAACATCAAAGACAATATCAGCATGTGAGTCTTCATATTCCAAATAAAGATTTTGAACAATCTTATCGCTCATGTTTCTAGCCTTGACCAATTCTTCTACTGGAGAATTCAAATACAACATACCAGCGCCATAGTTGATTTCCACTGAAGCTTCTGTTGTATTATCTTTAAAAGGCGAAGAAAACTCCTGTGTTTCAACTTCTTCTTCCATCAAAATTTCCGAAGTCTTTTCATCTGATAAATTTTCATTTCCATTGACTTCATTACAATAAATCAGGCATGAAATTATGATTATTAAAATCACACAAACCGACTTCAAGACTTTATTCAACGGCAACAGAGAAACGCCGAATATTATTATGAATACCGGCCAGAATTTCGCGAGTTCTTCCCATACTATTTTAAAATCGAAGAACGTCACCAACAAAGCGATTATTCCTATTGTGATGAGAATTATGCCTCCAACGAGACCATCATCTTTTTTGTTTTTATTATCTTCCATAATTTTTTATGTTTTATTCAAACAATAATTCCTAATTAGTTAGACGCATCAACAATATATTGTTTATTTCATCGGTATTGTCGACACGTCTCTACTTCTTTCTTGAGGTGATGATCATCACGACGCCAATAGCGACCAAGATAAGAGGCCAAAGTTTCCACACCCAATTGATTGGAATGAAGTTATTTACAAGAAACAGCAAACCGACTAAAATAACAAAAGAACCAGCGAAGATTGATTTCACTTTTGACTCTGACTTTGACACCGGCTCTGACTCTGACACCGACTCTGACGGTTGTCCGTTGTCGATTGTCTGTTGACCACTAACCGGAAGAATTGCCCATAAAATAATGTATATCCAGAATCCGAAGCTGGCGAACATGAATGCAATCACGAAAGCGATTCTCACGAGAGCAGTATCCAATCCGAAATATTCCGCCAATCCGGAACATACGCCGCCGATTACTCTATTCATCGGGTTGCGACTAAGTCTTCTATTTTCCATAATATTTAAAATTAAAATCTTACTGCAAAATATTATTAGCTGGCACTATCAACCACAAAAGCAGATATAATCCGCCTCCTATTCCAGCGAACAAGAACGATGCGGCGAACAACACCCTGACCAAAACGACGTCAAGGTTAAAATAATCTGCCAATCCAGAGCAGACTCCGCCGAACACTTTATCAAAAACATTTCTTCTAAGTACCTTATTTCCACTCATTTTTATTTAATTTTAATTGTTGTTTTTTCACTTAAAATATTTCTTTCAAAAGTAACAAAAAAAATTGAAAATTGAAAAATGAAAATTGAAAGTTTTTTTAGCTGTCAGCTGTTAGTAATTAGCAGTTGAAAATTTAAAATTGTTTTTTAATTGTTGACCGTTGACGACCGCCTTATTAGTCAAGAATTGGGGATTGTAGAGACGTCACCCTGTGGCGTCTCAACGGAATTGACGGATTTCTGGATTTCTGGGATTTTTTCTGGTTTTAATAGCCGCCAATGCGTTAGGGATTGGAGCGGCATCCTTTGCGAGCATTTTAAGACAACAGACAACGGTCAACAGACAACGGATTTTTTTGAGTGAGGAGAAAACAAAAAGCGAGCAAAGATATAGCGGAAAGCCCAACGGCTTTGCCGGAACGCCCAGATTAGCTATCAGCAATCAGTAGTTGAAAATTGAAAATTGAAAGTCAGCGGTCAGTGTCTGTGTTCAGAGTTCAGAGTTTATAGTCTATAGTTTTTGGTTTTTGGTTCTTAGTTCTTGGCTCTTAGTTCTTGGCTCTTAGTTCAAAAGCCTTAGTTCTTTCTAGTAATTCTCGCGAGGTAGTCGTAATGTTCGCCTCTTCTGACGATTTCCATTTTAAATCCGTGAA
>JAZOSA010000121.1:0-2104 GCA_045656905.1 Bacteroidales bacterium | reverse complement strand
AGAGGAAGTTTGTTAATTTTTATTTTGGTTTTTGATATAACCCAAAGAGCATTGTCTTTTTCTAAAAGAGAATAATCGTCAATACCTAAAAAAGTAGCGTGCAGACTCGCCACATCTTGAAATGACATGAATGCCGACTCTGTTCTGAAACGCATCAAGGTATCGCATTGTCCCGAAAGGACTGTAGTATTTTGTATAAGTTCGTTTTTTTTCATAATAAAAATTAATGACAACGGTCAACAGTTGAGATTTTTGTGTGACAAATTTACAAAATAAAATATTGTTTAAAATGTACTTTCAACAAAAAGCAATAATATTTCAATTTTGTTCATCAATTAAGACCAATTTATTTTTACTTTTGCGGGAAAGAAACGAACAGATGAAACACATTTTTATTGTCAATACTACTGCTGGGAAGGAATCATGTCTCGACATGGTAAGAGATGGCATCGCCAGATGTTCAGAAGTTATTGATTATGAAATATACACTCCCGATTCTCCTAACGACTCTATAAATTTCATCAAAACATATTTAGAAAATCATACAGAAGAAAAGGTACGATTTTATGCTTGTGGCGGCGACGGAACCATCAACAAAGTCGCTTCAGGAATCATAGGATTTCCTAATGCCAGCATGACAGTGTTGCCTTTCGGAAGCGGCAACGATTATGTAAAATATTTCGGTTCTGATAATTTCTTAAATGTCTGCGACGTCATTAATGGTGAGGAGAAAGAAGTCGACATCATGAAAGTTGACGAGAAATACGCTTTGAACTCAACGCATTTCGGATTAGACAGCGTCGTTGCGAAGGCGATGAACAAGTTGAGGAGAAACGTCTTATTCGGCAAGAAGCGAGCCTATCCTTTTGCTGTCGTCTGGGGATTTCTTTTCGGAATGAGAACCAAATGCACAGTCTATGCCGACGGCGAGCAGCTCAACACTGGCGACATTTTATTATGCACGGTAAGCAATGGGAAATATGTAGGCGGTTCATATTTCAACGCGCCCAACTCGCTCAACGACGACGGTCTGTTGGAAGTTTGTTTAGTAAAACCAGTTTCTCGATTAAGGTTCATCGGACTGATAAAATATTACGTTGCAGGCACACATATCAACAATCCTAAGTTTGAGAACATTGTAGTTTACCGTCAGGCCAAGAAAGTTGTCATCGAAGGACCAGAAGGATTCTGCGTTTCTATAGACGGTGAGATTTACGAGAACCAACATATTGAAGTCGAGAACTTAGAGAGAAAGATACGGTTTGCTGTGCCGAAGAAGTAGATTTCCACGAATCACGAGTTTGACTGTTTTTTATCCCAATTTAATTTTTCCATTAATATAATCATTAATTAATAGATTATCTATAACTAATTGATTGTTAATAATTTTTAACTTTATTTTCCTTGACAAGTTTTGTTTTGAGTTGTATATTTGCAAAGAAATTTAAAAAAACTAAAAGTTATGGCAAGACCTATTAAAGAGACTCCGATTCTTTACGGTGAAGATGCTCGGAGATTTGAAGAAAGAATGAAAGAAAAGCGTCACGAAGATCCTGAGAAAAAAGCGACACGCTTACGAGATTATGAAATGATTAAGAAAATCTTTGAAGGATAATTATGATGATTTTTCAAACTAGTAGTTTTGGTACTTGTAAAGTACGGAAATTACAAAAAGATGAAAGGGTAAAGTCGTTCAATTGCGGAGACGATGATTTGAACGACTTCATATTAAATGAATCTCATCATTATCAGAAAGCTTAAAAAAATTTCATTTTCCTCTTGACTCGTACCTAAGGTCACAACTTATCTTTGCAATCGCTAGCAAAACATCGTACGATTATGAGTTATAAAATCAAGTTAAAAATCGGAGAGTTCTCTCGTTTAATGCAGGTTACTGTAAAGACGTTGCCTCATTACGAACAGAAGGAACTCCCCGAGTTTGACTATTATTTTACAGCATCTGCCAGAAGGATTTAATTTGTTCATTTTTCACTTCTTCCATATTCTTTTTTTTCATAAATTTGCGCAAAACGATATTTTCGTGTCGTTTATTTTCGATTATTATTTAAAATCATAAAATATGATAGCAAAAGAATTATTAAAT
>JAZOSA010000120.1:0-38180 GCA_045656905.1 Bacteroidales bacterium | reverse complement strand
CGGTCTTGCATGTGTGATTCTGTCACGTTTTTACCTAATTCAATACGTGAAAGTTGGCTCATTATACCATTACGGATGAAGTTAGCGTAAGCTGCCTTATAAGCTTCCATGTCAGGCATGATGCCAAGTTCAACCATGATTGGGTCAGCGCAATAATAAAGACCGAATAAGTCAGCGCGTGCTTCTTCAAGTGCTGAGTTATACTCTTTCAATGCGTTAGGCTGTGTTGTTGGAAGAAGCTGTCCTGAACCGTGACCGAGGCATTCGTGCAAGTCGGTGTGGACTACGTCAGCATTAGAACCGTATTTCTTGCATAGATCGATTTCTTCTTGTGAGTAAGCAAACTCAGCCAAGACGCTCTTTGGTGATTCTTGAGCAGCTTTGTCGTAAGCGTCCATCAAGTTAGTGATTGTAACTGATTTTGAGCCATAATCCTTACGAATCCAGTCTGCATTAGGAAGGTTGATACCGATTGGAGGAGCTGGGAAACAGTCGCCAGCAAGAGTTGTGACGATGATGCCTTTTGCAGTGACGCCTTTACATTCTTTTTTCTTAAAACGTTCATCAACTGGTGAGTTATCTTCAAACCATTGAGCGTTCTGGCTGATAAGTTCAGCGCGTTTTGTTGCTTCCATGTCTTTGAAGTTAACGACTGATTCCCAAGTAGCTTTCATTCCCATTGGGTCGCCGTAGTCTTCGATGAAACCGTTGACGAAGTCGATTGTTGAGACTGAGTCTTGTACCCAAGCGATGTTGTATTCGTCCCAAGTGTTAAGGTCGCCTGTTTTGTAATAATTTATAAGGTGATTTGTGTAATTACGTTGAGCGTCGTTTTCTGCCACAGCATTTGCTTTTTCGAGCCAGAAGATAATTTGGTCGATAGCTTCGCCATAGAGACCGCCTGACTTATAAACGTTTTCAAAGATTTTACCGTTTTCTTTCACGAGTTGAGAATTCAATCCGTAAGATATTGGAGTAGCGTCATTTGGCACTCTCATATCGTCATAGAACTTCTCGACTTCTTCTTTAGAAATATCGCCTTTGTAGAAGTTAGTAGCAGAATTTTTGATGATGTCCTCTTCCCCACTGCGGCGTGTTGCATATAAGTCTTTATCGAAGATAACAGGAGTTATGAATGTCAAGAACTCTTCTACTGTCTCATTTTCTGCGAGAGGAAGTTGGCTCGCATCAGAGTTTTTCACGAGTTCTGCGAAATAAGCTTCTGTGATTTCTGGGAAGAACTTATCTTCTGCATAATGATGATGGATGCCGTTGCTGAAGAAGACGCGTTTTGCGTAAGTCACGAAGTTTTTGAATTCTTCAGTCTCGCGGTTTCCATTGTAAGAATTAAGGATAGCCTCGTTAGTCTTGCGCACTGTGAGGTTATACTTGAAGTTCTGGTCAGCGAGGATGTCGCGTCCGCATTTAGCAGCTTCACCCAAATAATAAAGGTATTCCTTTTGTTGGAGTGTAAGGTTTTCCCATTCAGGAATTTGGTAACGCATGATTTTAATGTCAGCGAATTCATCGACGAGATATTTAAAGTCGCCGTTTTCTGTCTGTTGGTTGCTTGTATTACAACTACATAGCAATCCAAAAACGCTTAATCCCATAATAAACTTTTTCATTACGATATAGATTTTAATAATATGCAAATGTAGTATTTTTTTGGTATTTCTTTTCTTTTTTAAGGAAAAAATAGAACTATTAACCATTAACCATTAACCCAAAATGTTAATAATTCTATCATATTGATTTAAAATGATATATGTTAATGAATATTAACTGAAATAATTTTGGAAAATAAAATATAATTTCTACTTTTGTCTCTATCAAAAAAAATCAACTACTATGAAGAGAATTGTTTTAATAAGTTTGCTTTTGATAACATTTGGAGCATATTCACAAGATGTAATCACTTTGACAGATGGAACCGAGATAAAGGCAAAAGTAAACAAGATTTCTGATAAAGAGATTGAATATAAAAAATGGAACAACATCGACGGTCCGGTGTATACATTGGATGTCAACAAAATAACATCTATTAAATATATCAATGGCGAAAATGACATCTTTAGCACAAAGAGTGACACTGTCAATGCAAGCAAGATTAATTACGAATTATTGACATACACAAAATACAATAAAGTTTCCACTACAAAACCTTTAACTGATGATGAAGTCGAGAATCTATTAAAGAAGAATTATCCGGAAGCCTATAACTTATATATGGCAGGATGCAAGAAAACAAGTATAGGATCAACATTAGGAATTGTAGGTATAACTTCTTTGGCTGCTTCGTTAGTAATATATTATTTGGCAGCTAACAATAGTTATTATATAAATTTGACAAGTGCTGCCATTGTATTGGACGTTATAGGTACAGGTTTGTTTATTGCGTCAATTCCTGTCAATTGTGTTGGCAAAGGTCAAATAACCGAAAGTTATGATATGTATAACGACTTCGTAAGAAGCAAAAACAAAGATGTAAGTCTTAATTTCGGAGTATGCCCAAGCGGAGGCATTGGAATGAGTTTACGTTTTTGATTAACCTTTCTTTAGATAACAGTTCATTAAACATTAAAAAAGTCTCCCAACGGATCGCTCCATCGGAAGACTTTTATTGTAGTGGAAATTTGGAGTTTGAAGACGTATCAATTACATATTGTTTATTTTACGTTATAAAACAAAAGAGACGCTTCAATGAAACGTCTCTTTAATTTTAATTATGTATTATGAATTATTTTCTCGCGACAGCTCTCTTAGCTGCTTCAACGATATCTTCTGTATCTAAGTGGTAATGTTTCATCAATTCGTCAGGTGTGCCGCTTTGACCGTATTCGTCGAAGATAGCAACTGCTTCGATTGGTGTAGGACAGTTTCTTGAGAGAACTTGTGAGATGCTGTCGAACAAACCGCCGTTGATTTGATGTTCTTCTGCTGTGACGACGCAGCCTGTCTTCTTAGCTGATGCCAAAACTGCTTCAACGTCTAATGGCTTAATTGTGTGGATGTTGATGAGTTCAGCATTGATTCCCATTTCTTTCAAGATTGGAAGTGCTTGAACTGCTTTCCATACCAAGTGACCGCAAGCGAAGATTGTGACGTCTGTACCTTCTTGCATCATCTGAGCTTTGCCGATTACGAATGGCTCGTCAGCTGGTGTGAAGTTAGCTACTTTTGGACGACCGAAGCGGAGGTAAACTGGACCTTCGTGTTCTGCTACTGCCATTGTAGCTGCTTTTGTTTGGTTGAAGTCGCAAGGAACGATGACTGTCATGTTAGGTAACATCTTCATCATGCCGATGTCTTCGAGAGTTTGGTGTGTTGCACCGTCTTCGCCTAAAGTGATACCAGCGTGTGAAGCGCAAATCTTGACGTTTTTGTTTGAATAAGAAACGACTTGACGGATTTGGTCGTAAACGCGTGCTGTTGAGAAGTTAGCGAAAGTGCCTGTGAAAGGAACCATGCCGCCGATGCTCAAACCTGCTGCGATGCCGATCATGTTAGCTTCTGCGATACCGATTTGGAAGAATCTTTCTGGGAATTCTTTTGCGAAAGCGTCCATCTTGAGAGAACCGATTAAGTCGGCGCAGAGACCAACGACTTTAGGATTACGTTTGGCTGCTTCTAAGAGACCTTCGCCAAAACCTGATCTTGTATCTTTATAATTTTGTACTGTGAAATCCATGGTAATGTGTTTTTAAGGTTTAACAAATCAATAATCGCCGAGAGTCTCTTTGAGTTGTGACAAAGCATTAGCAGCTTGCTCATCGTTAGGAGCTACGCCGTGCCATTTGTGTGTGCCCATCATGAAGTCAACGCCCATACCCATTTCTGTGTGTGCGAGGAGTATTTGAGCCTGACCTTTGTGTGCGTTTTCGCGCATCTTTGTCAAAGTATCAACGACTTCTTCCATGTTGTTGCCGTTGCATTCCCAGACTTTCCAGCCGAATGATTCGTATTTTGCTCTGAGGTCGCCGAGGTTCATAACATCGTCTGTTGAGCCGTCGATTTGTTTCTTGTTATAGTCAACGATAGCGATGATGTTATCAACTTTCTTTGCAGGAGCGTACATTGCTGCTTCCCAGATTTGACCTTCTTCTTGTTCGCCGTCGCCCATCAAGACGTAAACGATATGGTCGTCTTTCATGAGTTTCTTAGCTTCAGCGAGACCGATAGCGACTGAGAGACCTTGTCCTAATGAACCGCTGGCAACTCTGATGCCTGGGAGACCTTCAGCTGTTGTTGGGTGACCTTGAAGGCGTGTGCCGAGACGGCGGAATGTTGCCAATTCTGCTACAGGGAAATAGCCGCGACGAGCCAAGATGCTATAAAGCATTGGACTGATGTGACCATTTGAAAGGAAGAAAGCGTCCTCACCTGCTGCATCCATTCTGAAATTCTCAGGATTGATTTGCATTTGGTCGAAATAAAGAGCTGTTACAATGTCTGTTGCTCCCAATGATCCGCCTGGGTGTCCTGACTGACAAGCATGAACCATTCTGATGATATCACGTCTAACTTGTGATGCTACATCTTTTAACTGATTGATTTCCATATATTGATGTTTTTAAGAATTGATTATTTTTAATGTTATGGTAGGGACGCGATTAATCGCGTCCCTACTTGTTGCAAATGTAGTCAATTTTGTGATAGTTTTACCTTTTTTTTAAATTATTTCAAAATGATATTTTTCTTACCTTTGCATAAATTTTTTACGATGGCAAGACATTACAATAATAAGTATAAAAAGAAGAACCAAGAGATCAACTTTATCGTCAGAGAAGAATGTGAATTGATGGAATTCCTGATGAAGGCTATGGACGGCATCAGCCGTACTAAAGTGAAGAAATTGCTGACTTACGACTCAGTTTATGTCAATGACAGAGTCGTTTCGCAGCATGACTTCCAACTGAAACCAAATATGCGCGTCAGCATCAAGAAGTCGAGCGAAGGCAACAGATTCAAGAACTTCTGGATTAAGATTGTCTTTGAAGATAACGACATCATCATCGTTGACAAGAAACCTGGCATTTTATCAAGCAGCACAAGTCCTAAGGACGAAAGTGTTAAAAGCATCCTTAATTATTATTTAGACAACACACATCAGCATGCCAATGCGCATACTGTCCACCGTCTCGACAAATTCACTTCCGGCTTGCTTATCTTCGCCAAGAGCAAGAAAGTGGCTCTTAAATTTGAAGAAGACTGGAAAGAAAGAGTCTACGACAGAAGATATGTCGCTTTGGTTCATGGCGAGTTGCCAAAATCACAAGGCACAGTGGCTTCATGGTTGAAAGACGACAGTCATTATGTGACACATTCAAGTCAGGAAGACAATGGCGGCAAATACGCTGTGACACATTATAAGAAATTGAAATCAGGCAACGGTTACTCACTCGTTGAGTTGCAGTTAGAGACAGGACGCAAGAACCAGATCAGAGTTCACCTTCAGGATTTAGGCTGCCCTGTCGTCGGTGACTTGAAATACGGTGATGGCAGCGACCCAATCAACAGACTAGGACTTCACGCCTACAAGTTATGCTTCAAGCACCCTGTCACAGGTGAAGACATGAAGTTTGAAAGCGATGTTCCAAAGGCGTTCTATTTCTTTGAGGACAACAAGACAACGGACAACAGACGTTGAGAAGTTAGAATTTAAAACAAAAAAAACGTAGTATTTCTGAAGAGATGCTACGTTTTTTTGTTTGTGGTTATCTCACAAATCTAGCCATCAACTAGAAACAGGTCTTATATTTTTCCCAACAACACGACCATCAATGCAGGTCGTTACCTCTTCACTTTCTGTTTCAGATTCAGATTCCTGTGACAAAAACGGGAAGAATGTTGCAGTTAGCAGATTAAAGTTTAAAGTTTGAGAAAAGATCTATTCCTCACTTAGTAATGCTTCTAGATCTTCTATTTGAGGCAATGATGATGCTACATCTGAAAACAATTTCTCCGTATCATATGATATTGTCGCCCTATGTATGCAAAACCTTGTCCCATTTCCAACAAAAAATCTGTAACCTTGTCTGTCAGCGTCTTTTCTATATCCAATTCATTTTGCAAAGCCATTGTTCCCAAGAAACTGAAATTGTAAGGATCTTTGAATATATATCTTGCCAAATCCGATTGTAGTGGAGGTAGCACATTCTCGAAGTTATTGATTGCATGACCTTTGGCATTTATATAACCATTATTAATCTGCATCATCATAACATCTCTACTCTATCCATTATGCGCCGTTTCTGTTATGTAGTAAGCGCGTTCTATATTGTCTTTTACTTTTGAAAGTAAAGAAATATGATGATACCATGTAATTTGTGCAAGTGCACTTGCACAAATTCCTGTCCTTTATCTCCTAATTTGACATGCGGGACTTGCCGAATTGCTTGTCCTTTTAATTTTGCAAGTGGCACTTGCAGAATTGGAAAATCAGGATATTCTTGAGCAAAATATTTCATATAGCCAAGGTTACGAACGGAATATCCTCTGTCGTTAGGAAATCTATTAGTTAAATCTTTTGACAATTGTTCGATTACCTTTTTACCCCAGCCTTTCTCTTTTTGCTTCAGCAATATACTATTGCCAATATTCCAATACAATTTTAATGTATCAGCATTTACATTATTGCTGCACGAAGTTTTGATATTTCTATCAATTGCTCGATGCTTTTTTGCCATTCGGGGTATCCATTAGGAAGCAAGTTTTTATCTTCATTAGAAACTACAAGATTATCATTCTCTAATGAATTCATAGAGTTATGTTTCTTCATAAATCTGTTGGTTTAAAGTTACTCCACAAAAGTATAAAGAAAAATCTTCAGTTTCACAATTTTAACTATTTTTAACTTTTATGCGGTTATTTGGCAAGTTAACGGGAAATGAGCTTAAGTTAAGACGCAAAGTCACAAAGACGCAGGGTCTTAAAGTTTCTTTGTGTCTCTGAGTCTCTGCGACTTTGTGTCTTTAATTTCTTAACGCTATTTCTCCAAGGCGGCAGGATTGACTACTGAGTCATGTATCAATTTCTTATATCTCCTTTATCACAATCACAAAAGACATTTTACAAAAAACAACAAAACAAGACATTTTATTTTTAAAAATAGAAATAAATACACCAATATCAAAAATAAAATTACACAAATAAATACATATTTTGATAAATTTGTTATATTTGCACTTAAAATAATAATCTTATGATAGAAGAAATAACTTTAAAGAACATATATTCATTTAAGGATAAGGTCACATTTAGTTTCGAGGCTACGGCAGATAAAACTTTCGACTCCACACACGTAGTTGTTATGCCTAATGGGACACGCCTACTTAAATTAGGAATCATCTATGGATCCAATGCCAGTGGTAAAAGTAATTTTTTATATGCGATAGAAGATTTGCGATACTTCTTGACTTCCGACCCAGAAAACATGGACTCTCCTACTGGGTTTGAACCTTTTATGCTAGACAAAGAAACACCAAACCTGCCTTCAGAATTCAGTATCAAGTTTTGGGTTGACGGTATCAGATATTGTTATCAATTACATTCAACCAGCAAGAGTGTCGTTTATGAGAAATTGTCATACTACAAAACGACGCAGCCAATTATGGTATTCAAAAGAGTTTTTGAAGATGGACAGTCCGTGTTGACATTCAATCCCAAAGTGCAAAAAATAGGACAAGAAGAACAAAAAATATTAAGTTTATATTGCCTTCCAAACAAATCATTTTTTGCTGCCCGCGGACGTATCAACATGAAAATGGAACATATTGATATTGTCAGAGAATGGATTCGTAATAAATTCATGCCTTTGATTGACCCTGGCACGGATATGAATAAATACGCCCATAAAAAAATCTCTGAAGACAACAATTTCAAGGAATACCTTCTGAATTTCATGCATTGGGCAGACTTCAACATAACTGGCATTGACAGTGATTTTATCAACGAGCACGTTCCAGAACACATTCAAAAGCTGTTACTCGAAAACAATAATGTGCCAAACGACATGAAAGAAAGTCTTCTTGAGAACGGAACAATGAAAAAGTCTGTCTTAGTATTTGAGCATACTGTTGAAAATAAGAGAGGTACAGAAAAATACTTAATGAATTTCAGACAACAGAGTGAAGGCACAAAACGAATGATGGGCATTGAATCTGCCATATACGAAACCATTAATAACAATGCATTTTTGGCTATTGATGAAATTGAGTCTTCATTACATCCAGATTTATTAGAATATATCTTGCAGAAATATCTGATGAATAGCGGTAATAGTCAATTGCTTATCACAACTCATTACCCAGGATTACTCAGCACCATCAATGATCTTTTGCGTAAAGATAATATTTGGTTTGTTGAAAAAGAAAAGAATGGAGCAACAGATTTATATTCCCTTGTTGAGTTTAATGGATTAAACAAGATATCTCATTTTGAACGAGCTTACCGCAACGGACAATTTGGAGCATTACCTAATATAATAGATTGATATATGGCAAGAAAGATAAATACTAGAAAGACGAAGCAGCCGAGGAAACGTGTTGTTGGAGCAGGGATTACGGAGTATTGGTATTTAAAACATTTAAAATCTTTGCTAAGATTGAAGTTTGATTTAAAACCAAGATTTTTTGGCAATGAATCTACTTCAAATATCAACAAATTAATTGAGAATGGCATAAGCGAAAATGTTCCAATAATATGTTTTTACGATGAAGACGTAAAACAATGGAACCAGGTTGAGGCAGAACGCTTTAAAGAACTGCAAAACAAATATGGCAATGATGCAAATGTAACTATTGCGCCCAGCATGCCTTCTATAGAATATTGGTTCCTATTGCATCACGAAAACACAAACAAGCATCTAAGAACATCCGACGATGCCATTGACGCTTTAAAAAAGCACATTCCGCAATTTGAAAAGAAAGAAAACTTCTTGAAACACCCAAATTGGGTAAAGGAATTGATAACTGATGGCAAAATGGAAAGCGCCATGCAACGAGCAGAAAATTTTGGACGAAAAGGAAGTTCCTATACCGACGTATGGAAAGGTATAAACGCACTGAAATCTGAATAGAATACAAGCGCAAGGTCTTGCCTTAAAGCAACAAAGCCTCGGTACTTGAATTAAGTGCTGAGGCTTTGTGGTAATTAACAATGTACAATTTACAAAGAACTGGCATCTCGCAAAGAACGCAAAGGAAAATACGCATTGTCTCCACGTATTGCGAGTATCTCGCGGAAAGCTCCTATTTTTTAATTGAATAGTGGACTTGGTACGAAGAAGGTACGAGGAAGGTGTGGGTGAAAATTACACCTAAAGAAGAGTGATTGCTCCTTTCTCTTTTTTCCCGCAAAAAAAGAGAGAAACTACCTCCGTCCGTTTAATTTATTTGCATATATTTGCAGGAATTATAGCAAAACAGAATATAAACGAATTTATTGACATAAAAACAGAAAGTATATTATAACTAACATATTATAATTATTGAGCTTTTAGCTCTTATTCTCAATTCTGCAAATCGCCAAATTTAAAGAGTACACGAGAGTAAGGTGCGAAGAAGGTTCACGTCGTATAGGCGTGAATTGTTCGTGCTTATTTGTGTACTAGGCTTTGGCGAGCCCGCAGAATTAAATAAGCAATGAATAGTTTCACGCTTTTCTTTTTGCTTGTCGAAATATGGCGAAGGCTCACAATCCTTCAGCCTATGCCAAACTTACATCAATCTTCTCAAATT
Source organism: Bacteroidales bacterium (assembly GCA_045656905.1). Taxonomy (GTDB): domain Bacteria; phylum Bacteroidota; class Bacteroidia; order Bacteroidales; family F082; genus Limimorpha. The sequence continues at coordinate 28,440 of JAZOSA010000120.1, read as the reverse complement.
AAGTCTAAAGAAAGGGTCGCTCAGCGTGGCGAGGTGTTTACCGCCGAACGTGAGGTGAATGCTATGCTCGACCTGGTGGCAAATGAGTGTCTGCGTCCTGATTCTCGTTTCTTGGAACCTGCTTGTGGTGACGGCAATTTCCTTTCTGCTATCCTTAAAAGAAAACTCGCAGAACTTCGCAGAAAATATAAGAAGAGTCCTCGTGATTATGAAAAACAGGCTATAGTTGCAATCGGGAGTCTTTATGGAGTTGACATAATGAACGATAACGTAGTAGCTTGTCGTGAGCGTCTTTTCTCTATATGGAACGAGGAATACACCGACCATTGTAAGGCTGAGGCATCGGATGAGACTCGCCCTGCTGCCAGATTCATAATAAGCAGAAATATCATTAACGGCAATGCTCTTACTCTGATGTGCGTTGATGCAGATGGCAAAGACACTTCAGCTCCGATAGTGTTTTCTGAATGGACTATGATAAGCGGCAGCCAGATGCAACGCTCCGACTATACCTTGTCTGACCTTCTGACATATAACGATACGACTGTGGAAAACGGCATGGGCAATCTCTTTGCCCTCAGCGAAGAGGAAAAAGAAGAAGGCGGAATTTTCTTGAGAAGATATATAACTCACTATAAAAAAGTACAGGATTATGGAGAATAGTTTATTTCATAACGTCTATAATCCAGACGTGTTGTCGTGTATTGCCAACCTTAGCAATGACGAAGTCTTCACTCCTCCTGAGTTGGCAAACAAGATTATTGACATGCTTCCGCAAGATTTGTTTGAGAATCCCGACACCACTTTCCTCGACCCTTGTTGCAAAAGTGGCGTGTTCTTACGCGAGATAGCAAAACGATTAATTAAAGGTCTTGAACGACAGATTCCTGACCTTGAAAAACGTATCGAGCATATATTCTCGAAACAAGTTTTCGGCATTGCCATTACCGAACTTACAAGTCTGCTTTCCCGTCGCAGTGTCTATTGCAGCAAGTTCCCAAGCAGCGAGTTCTCGGCATATCAGTTTCCTGAAGACAAACCTCAAGGAAATATCATATACCAACGTATAAAGCATACATGGAAAGACGGCAAATGCGTCTATTGCGGAGCTTCACAAAGCGAGTACGAGCGTGGAGACGAATTAGAAACACATGCATACCAATTCATTCATAACAAAGACATAACCAAAATATTCAATATGAAATTCGATGTGATTATAGGAAATCCGCCTTATCAGTTAAGTGACGGAGGTAATGGTGCAAGTGCCAAACCTTTATATCATTATTTTGTGGAAAGAGCAAAAAAACTTAACCCTTCATATTTAACAATGATTATTCCTTCTAGATGGTTTGCGGGTGGAAAAGGTTTAGATGATTTTCGTGAAACAATGTTAAATGATTCAAGGGTTGTGAAAATAGTAGATTATGTTAATGCAAAGGATTGTTTTGCTGGCATCAGTTTGGGTGGTGGTGTTTGTTATTTTTTATGGGATAGAGATCATCCCAGATTATGTGAATACACAAACATTCATGACGGTCAAGCTTCTACTATGATTAGGAATTTGTCAGAATTTCCTGTTTTTGTAAGATATAACGAGGCTATCTCAGTTATAAAGAAAGTCTTAAACTTCAATGAAGATAAAGTTTCTGAAATCGTAGGTTCTAGAAATCCATTTGGATTACCATCTTCGGCACGAGGCAAGGATGTTGAAGATAGTATTGTTCTACATTCTAGCGGAGGTGTTGGATATATAAATCATAAAGATGTAACACAAGGTCATTCTATTATAGACAAATATAAAGTAATGATTAGCAAGGTAACGAGTGAACATGCTGGAGAACCTGATAAAAATGGCATGTTTACAGTTTTATCAACAATTAAGTTATTACGACCATTCGAGGTTTGTACAGATTCATACTTAATAGCTTTTGTATCTAATGATGAAACAGAAGCAAAGAACTTTGTTAAATATATGCATACTAAATTCTTTAGATTTCTACTATTACAAGCTGTTTCATCAATCAATTTATCAAAGGATAAATTTCAGTTTATTCCCATGCTAAATTTTGACAAAACTTGGACCGATGAAATGTTGTACTCAAAATATAACATTTCAGAAAAAGAAATTCTGTTTATTGAGAGTATGATAAAAGAAAAAGAAATGTCCGAATAATATGAGCCACAACTTCTTCCCTCAACGTCCATCTATCACTCCTACAATATACGCATACAGACTGCCTGGAGTAGATTCTCACAAAGGTTATCTTAAAGTGGGTTTTACCAATCGTACTGCGAAAGAGCGCATAGACGAACAGCTGCATACGAGCAAGATTGCGTATGAGATTGTTTTAGTAGAGTCTGCAATGACTAACGATGGTTCTTGCTTTACTGATAAAGACGTGCATCGTATTCTTGAACATAAGGGTCATTCTCGACTTAATCCAATGGATAAGACAGACGAGTGGTTCCGTTGCTCGGTATCTGATGTAATGGCTGCTGTTTTGTCGCTTCGTACAGGAACTGCAAACGAAGAAAACAGAACGCAGAATTTCACAATGCGTCCGGAGCAGTTTCGTGCGGTGGAACAGACAAGAACCTACTTTGAGCAAGCGTTGAATGAAGAACCTAACCGTGTTCCTAAATTCCTATGGAACGCAAAGATGCGTTTCGGAAAGACTTTTGCCAGTTATCAGTTGGCGAAGAAAATGAACTTGTCGCGTATATTGATACTCACCTTCAAGCCTGCAGTAGAATCTGCTTGGCGTGACGATTTGGTTTCGCATATCGACTTTGAGGGTTGGCAGTATATATCAAACAAAGACGCTCGCAATAACAATCTGAACATAGACCAAGAGTTTATGAGAGCTGACAAGTCAAAGCCGATAGTTGTGTTCGGTTCTTTCCAAGATTTATTAGGTACAAACGAAAATGGAGGTATCAAGACGAAGAACGAGTTTATCCACGCTACAAATTGGGATTTGGTGATTTTCGATGAATACCATTTCGGCGCTTGGAAAGAGCGTGCCAAAGAATTGTTCGAAAAAGAAGATGAAGAAGATGCCGTTGACTTTAATGCTGAAAAATATAAAAAAGATGAAGCAAGTAACGCCATCAACGAGACTTGGCTTCCTATTTCGACGAAATACTATCTCTTTTTGTCAGGAACGCCATTCCGAGCCATAAACACTGGCGAATTCATAGAAGAGCAGATTTTCAACTGGACATATTCTGATGAGCAACGTGCTAAAGCGGAATGGAAAGGCAGTAACAACCCTTATCTTGCCTTGCCTCGAATGGTAATGCTAACTTACAGAATGCCAGACGAGATACAAGATGTGGCAAAACAAGGCGAGTTTGATGAGTTTGACCTAAATGTATTTTTTGCAGCAGAAGGCAAAGGCGAAAATGCAAGATTCAAATATGAGAACGAGGTTCAGAAATGGTTGGACCTTATTCGCGGAAGTTATCTGCCAGCAAGCATTGACGACTTGAAATTAGGTCAAGACAAAAGACCGCCTATGCCGTTCAGCGATACGAGATTGCTTAATGTGCTTTCGCATACTCTATGGTTTTTGCCCAATGTGGCATCGTGTTTTGCAATGGCGAATCTGCTTGCACAACGACAAAACAAATTCTATCACGACTATAAAGTGACTGTCTGTGCAGGAACATCGGCAGGCATAGGTCTTGATGCGCTGTATCCTGTACAAGCGAGCATGGGCGACCCTTTGGAAACGAAGACCATCACACTCACTTGCGGCAAACTGACAACTGGTGTTACAGTGAGACCTTGGACAGGAATCTTTATGCTCCGTAATTTAAAGAGTCCAGAAACATATTTCCAGGCGGCTTTCCGTGTACAGAGTCCGTGGGAGGTAAAGAACGAAGATGGCGGCAAAACCATAATGAAGAACGAATGTTATGTGTTTGACTTCGCCCTCGACAGAGCTTTGCGACAGATATCGGATTACAGCTGCCGTTTGGATATAAACGAATCTAATCCCGAAGCGAAGGTCGGAGAATTTATCAAATTCTTACCTGTGCTGGCATACGACGGCAGTAGCATGAAAGAAGTTGATGCGCAAGACATTCTCGATATTGCTTTGGCAGGAACATCTGCTACATTATTGGCGAAACGATGGGAATCGGCATTGCTTGTAAATGTGGATAACGACACGCTGAAACGCTTGTTAGCAAGTCCAGAAGCGATGAAAGCCTTGATGAACATAGAAGGTTTCCGCAATCTCAACAATGACCTTACCACGATTATAAACAAATCGGAAGATATTAAAAAAGCTAAGAAGGATAAAGGCAAACAGACGGAAAAAGAGAAGAAAGAAATTTCCGCTGAAGAGAAAGAAATGAAGAGCAAGCGCAAGCAGATTCAAGAAAAGCTGATAAAGTTTGCCACTCGTATCCCAGTCTTCATGTATCTAACCGACTACCGTGAAAGATGCCTTAAAGATGTCATCACACAATTGGAACCAGGACTATTCAAGAAGGTAACAGGATTGAGTGTTGAGGATTTCAATATGTTATGTTCTATAGGAGTGTTCAACGCGCCTCTGATGAATGATGCCATTTTTAAGTTCAAACGCTATGAAGATGCAAGTCTTACATATACCGGCATCGACAAACATATCAACGATGAGGTCGGCGGATGGGATACCACGATACGCAAGAGTCAGTATGAGAAGCTGTTTTATAATCAGCAATCCTCAATGAATGAGGTCGATTACAGTGCATATTCAAAAGTTGCAGAACCTAATGAAGACAAGCAGATTCAATCTAAGACGGATGTCAAAACGCAGGTAGTTAAACCAGCTATCGTGACACAAACGACATCATCGCGACCTTTCGACAAGAATGCTGAACTAATGGCAAAGTTGGAAAGAGTGACTGTTGGCAGTATCGTTTCCCATAAGAAGTTCGGCAAAGGCACTGTGGTGAAACTCAACAACAACGACAAATACATCTACATCAAATTCGCTCTCGGGGAGAAGAAATTCGTCTTCCCTGATGCGTTTTTAATGGGGTTCTTGGAGGTGTGAACAATTATGTTTTAGTTCCAATTAAGTGGCAATATCCAGCGATTTGCTGGCTATTGCTGAAACTTACTTTGTGCTCTTTACTTATTATCTTGCTTTTTTTCTGTATAATTTAGGCCCAATTGCTGGACAAATTTTCTTTCAGCATCTATAATCATTGTTTTACGATAGCTCAAAAAAGAATCAATATCTGTCATCATAGCACATTGTGGTAAAAAATATTTAGATGCGAATTCTTCATCATAATTTGAATTCCAGATATTATTGTAATACATCAACTTTTTACTTTCTTTGGTAGAATAGGACGGAATTATATTTTCAGGAGAATTCTTCATCTTAGAAGATAATTTATGTAATGACAACCCGTTTGTTGATGGATTATTTCTTGAATGTTCTCTATAATGCATCAACTCAAATAGTATAAGAGCCTTACTTCTTACAGCAGACAGAATTATTGACTCAGGCAATGGCATTGTTCTAAATGGATGATTCCTATTGTCGTAATATATTATTTCATTAGTTTCCCCTCGTAAATATGAAATAAATGTGGAATATGCTTGTCTTTGGTTGGATAATGAATAGAATGTAAAATAATTAGAGTAAGTAGTTACCCAAAACCATCTTTTCAAATCATCTATTTGCTTCTTATTTGGAAGGGGAAGATATTTGAAAAAAGTCATTATAAAAACTAATTGTATATTGTATGGTAGTAGTCTATATTCCACTACATTCAGTTCTTTGTATAAAAAATCAACCGCTTTTTTAATACACGGGGTAGTATCCTTTACTACATCACAAAAATCATCTCTAGTCGCTAAAGCCTCAATATTTGTTTGATCTATGTATAATTTATCGTCAAATGCACTTTGGTAACATCTAAAAAGATTATTCCTAGATATTGTTTCGAAATTATATAATGTCAAATCTTCTTTTAGTGAGTCTATTTCATATGCAAAATTAAAATCTTTGCTATAACTTAATGCATTTACCATCCAATCAAAAGAAATATCTGTACCTTTTGAGTTTATTCTTGAAAATATATTAACCGCATCTGATAAATCTGCATCTGAAATTTCTATAACCGCTAATTTGTAATCTATTAAGCTGCGAGAAAAAGCATCTGCCCTGTCAAGATAAGTGTCTAACTTATTTGTATCACAATAAGGCTCAATATATTTTCTAGAATATTGTCTAAAATCACTAGTGCTCATCAATATATGTACAGGCACTTGATGTGGTAATGGATTGCTATGTCTTAAATATATAAAAACTTCGTCTTCTAAATCAAAATACAAATTATAAAAAACAGAGTATTCATTTTCATCGTATACCAAACCTATTTTTTGGGGATTTGTTAAGCATCCAAAGAGAGAAGACATACGTTGGTAGCCATCTAGAAGATATATCTTTTGTTCATTTTCTATTGGTAATTCAAATGAACCAACCTTTTTTAAGGTATCCCAAGGTTGTTTTGTTTTTGGTTTCCATAATAATATGGAACCTATAGGATAATTATTCCGAATACTATCAAATAAGTCTTTAATATCATCACGCTCCCAAACAAAATTACGTTGAAATGGAGGTACTTGTATAATTCCTTGACGTAAATCATCCAACAATTTTGTTAGACTGCGAATTTGAGTTTCTATATTGATATTGCTATGCATAACCTTAAATTAAACTTATTATATCATTTTTTATATTTTCCAATTCATTTGGGTTAGATTGATGAGTTATTACTTCTTGAAGAACTTTACGATATACAAATGTTGCGTTATTAAAATACTCCGGGAATTTTGTTTTAAAGTCTTGTATATTAAGGCCATCAATAAGATAACCAAAATTTGAATCAGACACATTAGAATACAACTCATTTATCTTTGGGTGTATATATTTTCGAACTAGAGTATTTCTTTTAGTTTTATTTCTACGTTTCTTACAATCCTTTTCTACTTTACTCTTTTGTTCTTTAGTAAGATCACCTAAAAAACCACTTGAAATATTAATATGATCGCGTTGGGTTGGTGTTAAATATTCATATGCACGAACCCATTCTCTTGTGTTATTATTGGAAGGAATAGCTTGAATTGGCAAATAGTTTTCCATACATCGCTTTTCTAATATATGATATTTGATATTCCACTCATCTAAACGACTTGTTAGTTTATCATATTTTACAATATCTTCACTTGGAAATCTCTTATCACCATCTAACAATACATAGCATCTTAGAAATTTAGGAGCATTATTAAAATATTTAACTCTGGCCGTTATAAAGTTTAATACATTACCACATCCTCCAGCATTTTCAAATTGTACCCATCCTTCATCATTATGTTTTGCAAATAATAAACTAGTATCATAACATCTCATAATAGCACTAATGAAATGAGCGTCATTTCGGCTGTTTTCTACAATTATAGATAACGGCTGCAACAAATATTTTATAGCCTCAGTCCGAGAAAACACTTTTTCATCTTGCATTTCTATGCCTCGATTAGAGATGATACAATCTGCTTCTATATTTGATACAATAGTATCTTGAAAACATAACTCTAATAGTTCCTTATCCGTTTCTGTCATTTCTTGAACTGTAAAACAAGAAGTAACATCCTCATTGATAAGTAACTTATATCGATTATTGTACCATATGATATGCAATAAGAATGAAAGTTCAATTTGTTCATCCTTATTGCTGACAGAATCAAATATCTCTTTCTCTATTAATACATTCATATATATTGTTTTTATACATTTGAGCGTTTCTCAGTCTCAATGTTTCCTCAAGTGCTTCATTAAATACTCCTTTTGGCCATTCTGAAACGCTACCATCTTCTTTTATAAAAACTTCTTTTAGGTTACTAGTACCTGTTTCATTATCAAACTCAACATAATATAATGCAACATCTTCAGAACTTAGTTCCCCATTTGCAATCATTAAGCGCAATCTCAAAATAAAATTTAATGAATGTGTTTCTATAAGAGATAATCTATTGTTTAATCTTATCTGAGATGCAATATATTCAACCATATCTGCATGTGCAGCTGGATGCAAATGTGTTTCAGGCTCTTCAAAAATATTTAAATTGATATTATTGCTTGGCTTCATTGTCGCTGCAATAATTACTGGCATAGATTGTACGATACCAACTCCTGTATCAAGAATATTGTTCTTGATGTTTTTATGTTGCATCTCTATGTAATATACCGGTGAATGAGTTTGGTCTATAAAAACCTTCCAGCCATCAAAAGTTTTCTCATACCAAGAAGAAACTGTATCAAATAACTTACCTGCCCCATTCAATTTGTCTTCTATTAAGAAATCATAAGCATACTCTCCTTTGGAACCAACTAGTTCTTTTTTGTCATCATGTAATCTATAATCTCTTTTAGGAAGTTCTCGTACTGCACCTAAATAATCAACAGAAAAATTAAACCTATTTAGAATTTCATTTATTTGCTCTTTGAGTTGTGCATCTTTAGGTATAATACCCTCAAAAGTAATAATATTATTTGATTCGGTTCTTAAAATGTTATCTTCGTCACATTTTACAATAATATTCTTTCCATCATAAGATGTAATTGACCAACTCTCGATTTGTGTTTGCTGATTTTGATTAGACGGATCAACATAGAAAGAGAATTCAAGAGAGTCCCCTTCATTATTGCCAATCTTAACTTTTACTGCTTTATTAGCTTTGCCAAAAACCACATCACGAAAATCTTCACATATTCTAATATCATTTATCTTCTTTGTGAAAACTTCTTTGCTATTTCCTTTAAGAGCACTTTCTACCAATAAAGGCAACTTTAATATTGCGCTCTTGCCAGTATTGTTTTTACCAAAAATTATTGTTAGAGGGGCTAATCTTAATTTTTGTGGTGAAGAAAAAATCCTATAATTAGCAAACTCTATTGTTTGTATCATAACTTGTTATCCTTTTGCTGAAGAATTTTACATAAAACTCAACAAAGTTACAAAAACTTTTGAAATGATTCTGTTTTATATAATAAATTTATAACATAGCGTTCAAATTAAGCATTCTTTTCAAGAATGCAGAATAAAAACACTTGTTTTGTTCATAAATTTAGTCTACTTATAATTTACCTGTTATAAACAGATATAAATATCCACAATTAATACAGCAACTGCCTGATTTTTTCGCCAGGCAGTTTTTTATTGTATTAATTTGGTTGATTAGATTAATATGCAATAAACAAATACTCCCCTATCATTATCACAAAATCCACAAGGTCTTCTTGCCGAATTCCGGTAGGGCATTTTGCTCAAAATATGGAAGTGACTTCGCTATCATTTCTGAATATTTTATAGTGACAGGAAGGTTCTGCAGTTTTGCGGTTTGCCTGTTAATGTGGCTCCCCTCACTTTTGAACCTTTTCTCTCTTTATTAGTTTATAGGTCAATAAATCTGGATCTATGAAACCTTTTTACTTTTTCATATTATTTATCAGTCTACAGACAACGGTCAACGGACAACAGACAGGCTATCAGCGGTCAGCAGTCGGCAGTCAGTTTGATGGGAACAATGTCATTGACTTTCGGACGGCGGTCGATATGATGTTGGAGAATAATGCGACGATAAGGGCTGCTGAGAAAAGTACGCTGCTGGCGAAACGGCAGTCGCAGATGATAAATGCGAGCTGGCTGCCTACTATCACAATGACGGCGGATTATACTATGATGTCGAATGGGATTGGTGTCTCGCAGGATTATGCTTCTCTGCTTGAGCCTTTTAAGGAGAGATATGCGGAGACGCCTCTCGTGCCTGAGATTCTCAATCTCATCTCTAACGAACTCGGCGACCTTGCCTTCGAGGTGCCTATATTTGAAGATGACTTCGGCTCAATAGACTTGGAAATTCTGTATCCTATTTTTACTGGTACGAAAAGGTTGTACGCCAATAAGTTGGCCAAAAGCAACGAGGCTTTATCTGAAATCAATAAAGAATCTGTTGGCGCTGCTAAATATCTAGAACTTGCTAATATTTATTTCTCTTTAAGTCTCGCTGAGTCAATGATTAAGGTCTTGAAAGAGACTCACGAGATGACGGACAATCATTACTCACAGGCTCTTAAGATGGAAGCTATCGGCATGTTCGACAAGGCGGAACGCCTCATCGTGAAAGTCGCTCTTGATGAAAGCGAGAGAAATCTCAAAGACGCTGAAAATCAGGCAGAAGTTCTTAGAGAAGCGCTGTCCTTTTTATTGGGTCAACGGACAACAGACAACGGACAACAGTCATTGGGTAATGGTCAACGGACAACAGTCAACAGTCAACAGACCTTGGGTAATGGTCAAGAGCCAATGGCCAATAGCCAACAGCCAATAGTCACCTCTACTCCACTGTTTATCAATGAGAAATATCCTCAGTTGGAGTGGTTCAAGGATATGATGAAAGAGAATGCTTACGTCTTTCAACAGGCTGATTTGCACGATGACATCGCGAAGGCGAATCTACGATTGAGTCAGTCGAATTATTATCCTGTGATTTCGGTTTATGGCAAGCAGACTATAGCCTCGTATCAGGTTCCTAAGAATCTGGTTCCCAACACTATCGGAGGTGTGAATTTGGTATGGGACATCTTCGACGGTCTAGCGAGAGAACGTAATATCCAACTTACGAAGATAGAATCGGAGATTGTGGCAGAGACGCAGCTTTCGTTGAAGAATGATTTGGAAGTCGCAGTGGATGAATGGCATGCGAATCTGAGACAAGCCTGCATCAATGCAGAGGAACTGCAGTCGTCGTTGGAGCTTGCTCAGGAGGTGTATCGCATAAGGAAGAAATCGTTCAGCGAGGGTCTCTGCACTTCACAGCAAGTGCTTGACGCTCTTAATCTTGTCAACAAGACGAACTTGCTTTTGCTGACGACTTATTTCGAATACGACATCGCTCTGGCGAATCTGTGTTGTCTGTGTGGGATTCCGGAGTTTTTTGAATCTTTTTTAACAAGTCAACAGACAACGGACAACAGACAACAGTCCTTGGGTAATGGTATTGAACGATGACAGAAAAAATTTTCAATGAAAATATAGAATGATGATTATAGAATAAAAATGCAATTAAGAAATAAGAAAGATTTAAAAACTGTTGACTGTTGACTGTTGACTGTTGACAAAAAATAAAAAAACATGAAAGTTTCTAATAAAATATTATTCGTTTTGTTTGTGGTTATCTTATTGATAATATTGACTTTATCTATTCTTGGAATTTTTCTTATGAGGGATAAGGAGGTTGTTTTGCAGGGTCAGATTGAGGTTGAGGAGTATAATATTTCTGGTTTGTTGCCGGGAAGGGTTGAGAGTATTTTGGTCAAAAAGGGCGAGCGTGTTGGCAAGGGCGACACTTTGGTTCGAATCGTTTCGAAGGAGGTCATTGCGGAATATGAGGCGCAGAAGGCTTTGGAGAATGCGGCGTCTTTGCAGAGTGAAAAAATCGATGCTGGCTCGCGTAAGCAGCTGGTTTCCATAACGAAGGAGCTATGGGACGGCAGTAAGGCTGACTTGAAACTGGCGAAGACGACGTACGAGAGAATCAAGGTTTTGTACGAGGATTCCATCGTGAGCCTGCAGCGAAGAGACGAGACCGAGGCGATTTACAAGTCGGCTTTGGCGGCTGAGCGCGCGGCGTATTATCAGTATCAGCTTGCTCTGGAGGGCGCGCAGGAAGAGGACAAGGCGTCGGCGAAGGCGATGGCAGTGGCTGCCCAGAACAACAGCGAGGTGGTGAAAGCGCTGCTCAACGACGCTAGTCTGACGTCGCCAATATCTGGCGAAGTGGCATCTATCTCATTGAATGTTGGCGAGTTGACTTCAATAGGAACTAACATCATGACGGTCATCGACATCGACAATCCGTACCTTGTCCTTAACGTGCGCGAGGATTTGCTGCCGCATTTCAAGATGGGCGGAACGATACTGTGCTACATCCCGGCTCTGGGTCTGAAGGAGGCGCCCTTCATCATCAACTACATCTCTCCTCTTGGCAGCTTCGCGACATGGAAAGCGACGAAAGACACTGGTGGTTATGACATGAGAACCTTTGAGATACAGGCGGTTCCAGCGATGAAGGTGGAGGGATTGAGAGCGGGGATGACGGGGTTGGTTACAGTTTGAGTGTAGAGTGTAGAGTCTGTTAAAGTTCAATTGACTGCTGATTGCTGATTGCTGACAGCTTATAAATTATGCATTATGAATTATGAATTTATGAAAGGTGGATTTTTTGCGGTTGTGAAGAGGGAGTGTTTGGTCTTGACTTCGAGGCCGATGTATCTCTTCACGGCATTGGTTTTTCCTTTGTTTGCTTTGTTTTTCATGACAACGATTTTCGGTGATGGGATGATTGACAGTATTCCTGTCGCCATCGTGGATGAGGACGACAGCCGTATGTCGCGTAACATCACGCGGCTATGCTCGGCGGTGCCCGAAATTCGTGTGACACAGGTAGTTGCTAACACCGCCGAGGCTCGCGACGCTCTTCTCTCGAAGGAGATTTACGGTTATCTCATAATACCGAATGAGTTCGAATCTGACGTCAATGCCAACAAAAACACCAGTCTCACTCTTTGTTATCATTACGCATTTTTAAGCGTCGGCTCGGAAGTGCTACAAGGTTTTCTTAACGTATTAAGAATCATTGCTGTAAATCCATTACAAGAGACTGCCAATTTCCTCGGTATCGACGAGAAGACTGTGGAAAGCATCGCCTCGCCGATAAGCATCAGCGCTCACCCACTCTACAATCCGTCGTTGAATTACACCTCGTATCTCTCATTTCCATATTTCTGGGTTTTGTTCCAAATCTTAATATTACTTAACATTGCTTATTCTTTCGGCACTGAATACAAAAACGGAACGATAAGAGACTGTCTCATAGCGGGAAACAGAAAATTCACAAACGTGGTTTTAGGCAAGATGTTTCCTTACGTTATAATATTCTCATCGGTGGCGATATTCGCTAACGTACTGATGTTTAACGTATTGGAATTCGATTTAAGTTCTAGCATTTTTGCAATAATAGCGGTATGCGTTCTTTTCATTCTCGCAACATGTTCCATAGCAATCTTCCTTTTCTCTATATATCCTAACTTACCTATAATCATCAGTTTCATCTCGATGTTCGGTTCGTTGGGAGCCACTTTTGCCGGCGTGACTTTCCCCGTAAACGCGATGTACCCGTTCTTCGAAAAACTATCGTACTTCTTCCCGATTCGTCACTTCGTCGTGATGACCGACTACCTTCGCTATGAAAGTCACGCCTTTATCTATTACTGGGAACATCTCCTTGTCTTAATGTCTTTTAACATTTTGATAATATTGGCGACAGTGATTTTGAAACACAAGTACAAGGCTGCGAGCTATGGGCATTGAGCTTTGAGCAGGGAGTTAATGAAAAATGAAGAATGGAGCAATGAAGTAATGAAAAATGAAGAATGGAGAATGGAGTGATGGAGTGATGGTAGAGACGTATCAATTACACAATAAAAATTAACAATATGTAATTGCTGCGTCTAAAATAAATGAAGAATGACTGTTGTCCGTTGTCTGTTGACTGTTGACTAAAAATCATGAACGAAATCATCAAAATAATATCCAATGAATTCAGGGCGATTGGTACCAATATCCCGATTTTGATTGTATTGATTTTAGGTAATGTTGGTTATGGTTTTCTTTATAACTTATTGTATAACACTAATGTATATAAAGAAGCTCCGGTTGCCATCGTTGATATGTCGCAATCTGATTTGAGTCGGCATTTCGTTGATTATATCGACGCTACTCAGCAGGTGAAGGTAGTTTCAAAGACGATGAATTTCGATGAGGCTAAGCGTATGCTTATCGAGAGGAAAATCGTTGGTTTTCTTTACATTCCAAGTGAATTAAAAGAAGAAATCATGAAAGGCAATCAGGCTCAATGTGTAGTTTACGGTTCCACGCTTTCGTTCCTGGATTACCTTAATATATATGAGGCTGTCAATTTTGCTTCTTTGGATATCAATAGCGAGTTACTTCCAGAGATGGTAGAGTCGCTCAATATGATTGACGTTCTGTTTCTTGCTAACGACAAGGCTGTTAATATCGTGAACGAGCCGTTATATAATTCATCAGAAGGCTACGGCACTTATCTCATTCCGCCTGTCATGGTTATCATTATCTTTCAGACACTTATGATTACGGTTGCAATGAGGTGCGGAGAGGAGAAGACTACAAGACTACGAGACAACAAGACTACAAATTTTGGGAATTCTGCTAAAATAGTTTTAGGTAAAGCGTTTACTAATGTGATAATTTATAGTGTCTTTTCTGTTTTCTTCTTGGGTTTGTTGCCTTTGATTTTCGACCTTCCGCATTTGGGTGAATCTCTCGACATTATCATGATGATGATTCCGTATCTCTTCGCGAGTGTGTTCTTCTGTCTTTCACTGTCGCCTCTTTACACCGACGGCGATATGCCTTTGTTTTTCATCGTGTTTATGTCGGTACCGCTTGTATTTTTAACGGGCATCTCCTACCCTTTGGAACTCATGCCGTGGCACTGGAAGATATTCCACTATCTCATCCCTACGGCTCCCGCGACTTTAGCATTCGTGAAACTCGACTGTATGGGAGGCAATTTGAGTAATGTAGTTCCTGAGATGATTAACTTATGGATTCAATGCGCTGTGTATTTTGTGATAGCGGTTTTTGGTGTTAAGAAACTAAGGAATTGAGGAACTTGGAATCTCACCGCTCATAGCTCGTGGCTCACAACTAATTTTCAACTTCCAATTTTCAATTAACTATAAATTATAAACTCTACACTCTCAACCATAAACTTTATTTGGGCGTTCCGGCGAAGCCGTCGGGCTTTCCGCTATATCTTTTTCCGCTGCGCTCCAAAAGGATGCCGCTTCAATCCCTAACGCATTGGGAGCTACTAACACCCAAACAACAACTCCTAACTCCTAATTCCTAACTAATAAGGCGTTGCCTTACTCTAATTTGTTTCGCCCTTTCAGGGCTCAAGCTCAATGGCAATTTCTATACTATTTTTGCACAATGAATTCACTTTTGAATTGATAATTCTGCAATTTATCAATCAAGAATTACTCAAATATTTTTTCATCTCTTTATCAAAGTCGCTTTCGAGCATTTCCATTTCGCGTTTACGATATATCTCAAACTCTTTCTCTGCTTTTTCTATCGCCTGCTGATGTGATATATTACCTTTACCAATCAATACTTTACGTTTATGTGCAATAATCTGATTATCGAGAGCGTCAATCCAGTCTTTCATTGTCATAGGATTCATTTCCAAGGCCTGGAATTCAGCAAAATCCAAGAAACCTGATACGAGAAGATTGAGTCGCTGGAGTTCTATTTCTGAAAGATAATTCTTGGCAATTTTAACATCATCTTTAGTGACATAATTACCTTTAAAATTTGTCATTCCTACGAAAGGTTTTTCGTTATCAACACGATTATAAATCACCTCTGCAGCTGTATTTTCATGAACGGCGTAATGTAACTTATTTTGTACCGTTGCAAAAAACATCTTCGTCATTTCACTGCGAGGGTCATAATCCGTGGAAGTAGCATAGATGTCGGTCACTTGTTGATAAAAATTTCTCTCACTACTACGAATATCTCTGATACGTTGTAGCAATTCTCTGAAATAGCGATTCCCTCCCTGCTTCAAGCGTTCATCGTCCATTGCGAACCCTTTCTGGATATACTCATGAAGTCGCTCAGTGGCCCAGCGTCTAAAACGTGTAGCAACTTGAGATTGAACACGATAACCCAAAGCAATGATCATATCGAGATTATAATGAGCGATGTTTCGTTTCACTTTACGATTCCCTTCCTGTCGAACTAATAAGAAATCCTTATAAGTTCGACTTTCATCTAATTCCTGATCAGCATAGATGTTGCTTATATGCATAGAAATGTTTTCTTGCGTTGTGCAGTAAATCTCTGCCAATTGACTTTGTGTCAGCCATAAATCTTCATCAGCGAATCTCACTGATACTCTCGTTATTTCGTTATCATCCTGATAGAGAATAATTTTATTATCTTCTTTCATCATCAACCTCCTTCATTGCAAAAGTATAAAGAAAAATCTTCGCTTTTACAATTTTAACTATTTTTAACTTTTATGTGGTTATTTGGCAAGTTAACGGGAAATGAGGACAAACCGATAGAGACGTATCAATGTTTCCTGCATATAAACACACATTGCTGCGTCTCAAAAACGATGAATTTCTTAGAGACGCAGCAAAATTCTCGAATTTTGATACGTCTCTACATTCGATCTTAAGAACCACTTCTCTTCTTCAAAATTTATCATTATTTTTGCACTCTAATCATTCAAGAAATGAAATCCAGGATATTAACTTTATTATTTCTTATCACGTCGAGTCTTGTCTTTGCTCAGCAAAATGCCGGTCTTAAAGGCACCATAAAAGATGCTGGCAGCAAGGAGGCGCTGACTGGCGTCACTGTCTTTGTAGAGTCGTTGAAAAAAGGAACATCGACTGACATTGACGGTCATTACGAACTTTCTTTGCCTGAAGGTTCTTACGACATATCTTTTTCTTTTGTCGGTTATATCACTGAGACACGGCATGTCAGCATTCATAACTCCGTCAAGACTTTAGATGTCAATCTTAAAGTCGACAACAAAATGCTCGACGAGATCGTAATTTCCAGTCAGCGTAAGGATGCGAATGTCAGAGAGTTAAAGATGAGCGTACAGACCATCGACATGGTGAGAATCAAGAAGATTCCTGCGCTGATGGGCGAAGTCGATGTGATAAAAAGCATTCAGCTCCTTCCTGGAGTGCATGCCGCATCTGAAGGCTCATCGGGATTCAGCGTCCGTGGCGGCTCTCCCGACCAAAACCTCATATTATTAGACGACGTTCCTGTCTATAACGCCTCTCACTTCCTCGGTTTCTTCTCAGTCTTCAACAACGACGTCATCAAAGACGCCACTTTATATAAAGGTGACATCCCTGCAATGTACGACAGTCGTCTTTCTTCAGTATTGGATATCAAAACGATAGACGAAATACCTTATAAATTCAATATGCAAGGTGGCATCGGAATCCTCACCAGCCGCCTCACATTGGGAATGCCTTTCAACAAGGGACGTAGCGCGGCTTTGATCGGCGGTCGTATCACTTACGGTGGCATACTGGCGTGTAACATTTTTGAAAAACTGAAAGGTAACTCAATGTATTTCTACGACTTCAACGCTAAGATAATGCACACTTTCAACGACAAAAACCGACTTTTTATATCGACATATCTCGGCGATGATATCATGGGAATGGATAAAATGATGTCGATGAAATATGGTAACAAAAACGTCACCACTCGTTGGAATCATATCTTCAACGACAGACTAACTTCTAATCTGTCAGTATTTTACACAAAATACAGATACCAGATTGGCGTCCAGATGGAACCTTACGACTTCAGCATCACCGCCGGCATCGAGGACGTCGCTGCTAAATACGACTTCACTTTCATGATAAACGATAATATCACCTCGCGTTTCGGAGCGTCTGCCACTTTCCATCAATATGGACAGGGCAAACTCGATGACAAGACTGGTGCCATCGGTGCTTTCATGGGCGTAGACCCTGCCAACGAAGTGGTGCGCAAAGCATTGGAATATTCGCTTTATTTCACCAACGACCACAAACTAGGACCTTTATTTTCAATACGATACGGACTTAGACTTTCAATGTTCCAAAATGTCGGTGCCGAGACATTGTATCTCTTCAACGACAATTACGAATGTTACGACCAAGTCGACTACGGCAAGGGAGAGATTTTTAACACAGAGATAAACCTCGAGCCACGCGTCGCTGCTATGTATCAAATCAATGAGTTTTCTTCAATAAAAGCGTCATACCTTAGAACGGTACAATATGCACAGGTCGCGACAAATGCAACGGGCGGCATCCCGTTCGACCTCTGGTTTCCGTCGAGTCCGAATATAAAACCGCAGAAATGCGACCAATTCGCAATAGGTTATTTCCGTAACTTCATGAATGACAACATCGAGACTTCTGTTGAATTATTCTACAAGAACATACATAATGTAATCGACTTTGTCGACGACGCATTCTTCATCGGCAACATATACGTCGATGGCGAGGTACGAGCAGGAAAAGGTCGCTCCTACGGCGCTGAATTCCTCGTAAGAAAAAACTTCGGCAACTTTACAGGATGGATTTCATACACTTACAGCCGTTCGCTGAGGACCGTCAAGGAAATCAATTTCGGTGAAGAATACGTCTCGCCTTACGACCGTCCGCACAACATCAGCATCGTCCTCAATTATGCATTCAACAATCGTTTCGACGTGTCGGCTTCTTGGGTTTACAATACAGGTCAGCCTGTTACATATCCTTACGGGAAATATACCGTCGACGGCGTGACTTATTCTATATATAACGGAGAACGCAACAAAAGCCGCTACCCCGACTACCATCGCCTCGACTTATCCGCAACGATAAAATGCAAGGAAAGGAAAAACTGGCAAGGTGAATGGAACTTCTCTGTATACAACGCATACGCTCGCAAAAACGTCTGGGCAGTGCTGTTCACGACCGGAGAAGACAACAGCATACAAGCTCAACAAGTGTCACTATTCTCAATAATACCATCGGTTTCTTACAACTTTAAATTCTAACATCATGAAGAAAATCAATATATTACTGATATTATTTGCAACACTTCTGACATCATGCCTCGACCCTATCGAAATTGACCCACAAGACGGTCCTAAATTGATAGGCATAAATGGTCATATCACCAACGAATACAAGAAACATCTGATTGTTATCAGCAAAACGACCGACTTCTATTCTGATGCCGATGCCGAGATGGTCAGCGATGCTGAGGTTTTCATCTACGACGGATTTGACACTATTCGTTTTAAAGAAACTGAAAATCAAGGTCATTACGAAACTATTGATTCCATTGCAGGCGTAATCGGTCGCACATATAATTTATATGTAAAAACGATTGGCGAAGATGGCGAACAATGTTTCTACGCACAATCCACGATGAGAGACAATGTTGAAAAAATTGACTCATTGAAAATCAAGGACGTAGTTTTAGGAGAAATCGATATCCCAGGAACATTAGGATTATATCCTTATTTCCTGTCACTCGCCGACCCTCGAGCTTCATACCTCATCAACGTGGCTGTCAACGACACATTGCAAAACGAGTCATTGATACGATGCCAGTCGTTTTCATTAGCAGGATTGTCAGGTGCTTATCTCAATAGTCCGGAGATGGTCGCCTTAGTCGGAGAGCAACCGATTTATTATTTCTTCGGAAAAATGTCCATTAACACAGAAACTGGCAGCATAGAATTCAAAGAATCTCTTAATAAAAGTGACAAAATAACGATGTTCATGTATAGCATCACGCCTGATTTTTCAAAGTATATTTCCGACATAAACAGCAACTTTGGCTCCAATCCGATGATGGGAATGCCGTATAATGTGAGTACAAACATATATCCAGAAGGCAAAGCAGTAGGCTTTTTCGAGGCTACATCGGTAATAACATCAGAGGTTATTTATTGACAATCAACAGATAAAAAATATTTTTAAAAAAGTTTATTTTTTTGTTGGAACATAAGAAATAAATCGTATCTTTGCAGCGTCTTTTTAAGGCAAGTTCTTAATGACAGATTGGGGGAGTCGCATAGTGGCAATTGCAACAGACTGTAAATCTGTCCTCGGATGAGTTCGGTGGTTCGAGTCCACCCTCCCCCACAGAAAAGAAGTGAATGAAAATTCGCTTCTTTTTTTGTTTTATACACAACATTGAAAATTGAAAATTGAAAACTGAAAGTTGAAAATTGAAAGTTATCAACTGTAAATTGTAAACTGTAAATTGATAATGATGTCTGATATCGAAAACAAATCCAAAATAATTCCAGTGCTGAGCATCAATGCTTCAGATTCTCTTGGATATGTTGGTATCCAAGCCGATATCAGAACCATCACCTCTCTCGGGCTCTACGCCGTGACGGCAATAACATCAATCGACTTAAACGACCTTCCTTCTGAATTGATAATATCGCAAGTCAGGAATATCGTCAGTTCCATGCATCCAAAGGTCGTAAAACTTGGATTGATTCGTGATGCTCAAACTATAAAAGCAATTAGAAATGAAGTCATTGGAGCGAAAAGCATCGTCGTAGCTCCAGGAATATTTTCATCAAACGGCGAGCAACTTATTCCCGACGACGCCATCGAAGCAATGAAACGACATCTCATTCCGATTGCTTCAATTCTAATTCTTCGCAGCAAAGAAGCCGAGAAATTGCTGAATATCAAAATCAACACCGACGACGACATGATAAAAGTCGCTCGTACATTTATTGATATGGGCGCGGAATCTGTCTTGTTAAGAACATCGAAACACAGCGACGGACTGCTCACCACATTGCTTTACGAAAACGACAAGGCGCATTTCTTCACCTCGCACAACACCGAGGGCTGGCAGAAACACGGCATCGGCGGCGCGCTCTCTTCAGCGATAGCTTCTCGCCTCGCCTATGGCGACGACATCATCAACGCGATAGAAAACGCTCACGATTATATGCACAAGCAAATTGTCTACGCCGTTTCCAACAAAGAGATTGAATCACGCAAGACTGTCATTTACAACCAGTTCTTATCGTTACTAGCAAAATATTACAACACATCACACTCGGTTTCATTCTACGCCGACAAACTCTGCGTAAGCACGCGTTATCTCTCACAGATAACCAATATGTTTCTGAACTGCAGTCCCAAAGACGTCATCGACGATTATCTTTTAAAAGAAGCAAAAGTATATATCGAAACGACCAATCTCTCCATACAAGAAATCGCTTACAAACTCGGATTCTCTTCTCAGACAATGTTTTCCATTTTCTTCAAAAGAAAAGAAAAATGTTCGCCAGTGGAGTTTAGAACTAAGAACTAAGAACTAAGAACCAAGAGCTAAGAACCAAGAACTAAGAGCCCTGAAAGGGCGAAACAAATATAGGATAAGGCAACGCCTTATTAGTTGGGAATTGAGGAATATCTCGCATAGAGGCGCACGGACGTGCGACTATTTAATTAGGAATTATTGTTTGGTGTTTGCGACTTGGAATTAGCAGCTCCCAATGCGTTAGGGATTGGAGCGGCATCCTTTTGAAGCGAAGCGGAAAAAGATATAGCGGAAAGCCCGACGGCGATAGCCGGAACGCCATAAAACAATTCATAATGCATAATGCATAATTCATAATTTAAAGTTGAAAGTTCTTGGCTCAAAGTTTAATAGTCAAGGTTCAATAGCCTTAGTTCTGAGTTCTTAGCAATTATCCATTTTCAGAACTAAATTTTATAAAATCGGAATAGAAAAATTCATTCCTTATTTTAATTTCATTCTTTTGCAGCAAAATTTTAAAATCTGTTAAAAATGAAAGAAAGAATAGAAAAGAATCGTAATCTTGCTGAGTTATTAAAAGGTGGTGTTATCATGGATGTCACAAATCCAGAACAAGCTCGTATCGCAGAAGCTGCTGGCGCAATGGCAGTTATGGCTCTCGAAAGAGTTCCTGCCGACATCAGAGCAGCAGGCGGTGTGTCACGCATGAGCGACCCTAAGATGATAAAAGAAATCCAAAAAGCTGTGTCAATTCCAGTCATGGCAAAATGCCGCATCGGTCATTTCGTTGAAGCACAAATCCTTGAAGCTATCGGCATCGACTATATCGACGAAAGCGAAGTCCTCTCTCCTGCCGACGACGTCTTCCACGTCAACAAGAGACAATTCAACGCTCCTTTTGTGTGCGGCGCGCGTGACTTGGGCGAGGCTTTACGTCGCATCAGCGAAGGCGCGATGATGATAAGAACCAAGGGCGAAGCTGGTACCGGCGACATCGTACAAGCCGTACGCCACATGAGAATGATGCAATCAGAAATCAGAAGAGTCGTCTCTCTCAACAATGATGAGTTATATGAAGTTGCAAAGGAATTGAGAGTTCCATTTGAGTTGATACAATACGTTCACGATAACGGCAAATTGCCTGTTCCTAACTTCGCTGCTGGCGGCGTTGCAACACCAGCTGACGCTGCTTTGATGATGCAACTCGGAGCTGAAGGCGTGTTCGTGGGCAGCGGCATCTTCAAGAGCGGCGACCCAATGAAAAGAGCTACAGCCATAGTGAAAGCCGTTGCTAACTATAAAAATCCTGAAGTCTTGGCAGAGTTAAGCGAAGACCTCGGAGAAGCAATGGTCGGAATCAACGAAAGCGAAATCAAGATTTTGATGGCAGAAAGAGGAAAGTGATTGGCTTTTAGCTTTTGGCTATTGGCTGCTGGCTATAAAAAAAACTGCGAGAGGTTTTCTCGCAGTTTTTTGTATCATTTACCTTTGGCATCAAACAGGACGCTTCCACTCACCGTATAAGTCTCGCCTCCCAATCCTGAGATATTGACTTCGCAAGTGCCGCTTGTAATAGTCGAATTCCAAGTCAATGTCTTTGAATTATAAATAGAAATTGTCGGATTTTTGATTTTTATATCACAATATATGATTCCATATTCTGGCGAATAAAAAATACCATCATAATGATAATCCTGCAATTTCAATCCTAAGCCATCGCAATATCCTTCAAAAAACATTTCTCCAACTTCTCCATTGACACCATCTATCTGCATAGTGACATTACCAGCATCATCTTTTTCTGCAACAACAGCCGTTGTCACAACAGTTTCTGTTTTTATTGGCAAAGTATTATTTCCAAACTTAACACTAATGTTTGGAGTTATCTTAATATTATACTCACCAACGACCTTATCTACATAATCATCATTTTCTGGTCCACATGACGATAAGGCAAGCATACAAAATGCTAACAAACAATAAATTAAACTTTTAACTTTCATAATGATATTTTTTTATTTAAAGAGACACATCTTAAAAATGCGCCTCTATAACGATTCATTCTTTTAAATATTATGTATGTGACATTTTGTTATGAAGTAATGGAGTGATGCTCACAGCTCACAGCTCATTGCAATAATTTATCTCACAACAATTCTACCATTTCTTACATCATTACCATTAACAGCCTTGATAACATAAACGCCTGCTGTTTCAATGCCTTCAATTAAATCTGTATCAGCATATTCTACAACTTTTGCTCCGACAGAATTGTAAACTTCTACTCTATCGTATGTCATTCCGAGGTTTATTTCAGCATTTACGCTTGCTGGATTTGGATAAAGATACAACATTGACTGACCGTCTTCTGAAATTATTTCACCAATGCCATCCTCATTATCATCTTCTTCATCTTCAATACTATCTGCGCCTTTTGTCAACCATTCGAGACTAAAGTTATAGAACACTGTGCTGTAGTTATCTTTTCCAGTGTAAAAATCTTCTTCAACATAAATGCCGATTGTGTTGTCTGGCAAAATACACAATGAAGAATATGCCGAGCTGTAAGGCACTATGCAACGTGAAGTTGGCCAAGTCTGACCTTCATCATAACTAACGAATACTGTGACATTCTTTCTATCAGTACCTGTTGGGACAGAATGTAGAAGTCTGTTTTTATCATCGCCGTTATTTACTGAAGTGTAACGAATCAAATCGCCATTACATGCAGGAGCTGTGATGTCGTACCAAGTTGAAGGATTATATTGCCAAGTCAAACCGCCGTCGCTTGAGATATTGTACCATCTGTTGCCGCCATGTCTGATACTCATTAAGATACGTCCGTCAGCCAGTTCTGTAACCTTAGCCTCATCGCCACCAATAGAAGCGCGACCCGACACGTTCCATGTCTCGCCATTATCGTCAGAATAAACTACATAATTATATAAGGTGTTGTTGTTACCGCTTTCTCTTATAGCAGCCACAAACATGATTCTGCCTGTCGATGTCAACAATCCATTACCAGAACCGAAGAATGAAGCATACCAGTTTTTACGAACTGGATCTGTACAATCCTTGCCATAGATAAAATGTGTAATCACTTCTGGTTCAGTCCAAGTCTGACCGTTATCATTACTTCTCACCATATAAGAGTTCTGAGGAACATTAGGTGTTGAAGTCCATAATCCTTGACCGCCAACGAACACTGCCAACAAACCATTTTCATCTTTTGAATGAACCAAAGCTGCGTCGCCGTAGCCTTGGAATCTTCCAGTGCCTTGAGCGATTGTTATTGGTTCGCTCCATGTGCGACCGCCGTCAGTACTTCTATTGCAAATGATGTCGATATCTTCTGGCAGGTCCGTGTTATTATATTTACGTTTGTCGGTAAAAGCTACGATAGAACCGTCTTTTGCTGTGATAATCGCTGGGATACGATAGTTCGATGAGTTATAATCGCCTGGACGAAGCAATGTTGTGCGAGCCAAAATGATTTCACGACGACCTGTTGGTGAAGGTGACTTAACTTCAAATGTCTCATTTTCTGTAGTGATTGACAACAAAGACATATCAACGAAATTACCTTCAGCAGCGTCTTCTGCAACGTTGACTGTCAACCACAAATAGTTAATACCTTTTGACAAAGAACCATCGAGTTCACATTCAAAATCACCTTCTGTAGGGACGCAGCTGCCGAGCAAAGTTGCTGTCTCCATAAATCTGCCATTTGTATAATCTTTAAGGTTTGTTGAATAAACCTTTACTTCTTCTACATCAGAGATATTTGTAGTTCCGTTCAAATTAAGTTTAACTGACTGCAAAGCAACAGCATCAGCACCTTTATATTGAACTGAAGCCTTCAAAATCAATTCGTTGACATTAGCACGTGCTGTAAGTTGTGTCTCTTGTTTCAAAATCACTGCTAATTCACTTTGAGCAAATGACGCCAAAGAAACTAATGTCAATAAAACTAATGTTAAAATCTTTTTCATAATATAGTGTTAAATTATTATTTCTTCATTATAAATTTCAATAAAGCCTCGCAACCTTCGCTAACATCGTCCCATGTAGCTTGGAAATCACCTGTATACCAAGGATCTGCCACGTCTGCTGGACGAGAAGTGTAATCCATCAATAGAGATATTTTACCTTGAGGGTCGTTACTCAACATATTTTTAAGATTACGGATATTGCTTTGATCCATCGCTACGATATAGTCGTAATAGTCGTAGTCTCTTTTTGTTATCTGACGCGCAGTCTTGCCCTTACAATCGATTCCATGCTCAGCGAGTTTCTGACGTGCTGGCGGATAAACCGGATTGCCGATTTCATAAGTCGATGTAGCAGCCGAAGCGATTTCAAATTCATCCGACAAACCAGCTTTCTCCACTATGTCTTTCATCACGAATTCCGCCATCGGACTTCTACATATATTGCCAAGGCATACGAAGATTATCTTTTTCATAATTTTATCTTATTGATTACAAACACATTTCATAAATCTTAACAATATCTTCTTTTGTCAGAGGTTTAAAACCTTTCAAGACAGCACCGCCGCAAGCTTTCTCTGCCATATCTTCGAAATGTTCTCTTCCGATGCCGAGTTCGCTTAACGTACTCTTGAGTCCTAATGTCTTGAAGAAGAAATCGTATAATCTTTGGATGCCTTCTTTTGCAATCGCCATATCATCTTGATTTACATCAACGCCGAAGACATTCACAGCGAATTGTACATATTTAGAAACGTTAGTCTCATCGAGGCAATATTCCATCCAGCGAGGTGTGAGGATTGCGAGTCCGAGTCCGTGAGTGATGTCATAATAAGCCGAAAGCTGATGTTCCATTGGGTGACAGCTCCAAGCCTTAGCTCTACCGCCATTGATGAAACCGTTGATAGCCCATGAAGATGTCCACATCAAGTTAGCGCGAGCTTCGTAATTATCAGGAGTTTCCATTGCAACAGGAGCGAATTTCACAACAGTTTTTAACATACCTTCCATAAAAGCGTCGAGCATGAAAAGGTCTTTGTTCATATTGAAATAAACCTCCATAATATGCGACATAATATCGACAGAGCCGCAAGCGGTCTGATACTGACTTACAGAATATGTCAATGATGGGTCGAGGAAAGAAACTTTTGGAAGGAGATTTGGGTCTAGGCGACCTATTTTATCGTCGGTTTCAGGATTGCTGATGACAGCTGCTGTATCCATCTCAGAGCCTGTTGCTGAGAGAGTTAATATTGTAACGATAGGCAGCGCTTTGTTGATAGGAGCCTTTTTCTCGTTCATGAAATCCCAAGCGTCATGCTCCACGCAAGCTGCAGCCGCCATGATTTTAGTAGCATCTATTGTAGAACCGCCACCAACAGCAAGCAAGACATCAATATTGTGTTCCTTACAGATTTGCGCACCTTTTCTGACAGAGTCGATACGAGGATTTGGTTCGATGCCAGAGAGTTCAAAGACTTCAAGACCAGCCTTCTTCACCTCTTCCATAATTCTGTCGTAAAGACCGTTTTTCTTGATAGAACCGCCGCCGTAAGTCATAAGGATGCGTGTTCCAAACTTGCTTAATTCTTCACCAAGATGAGACAACTGATTCTCACCGAAATATACCTTTGTAGGAATGTTATATACGAAATTATTCATGATATTAGATTTTCTACAAAGATAATAAAAGGCGAAAGACAAAAGACTAAAGATGAAAGATTTTTAACGTATTTTTTAAAGTCACCAAGAACCAATACAGCAAGAAGAATCTATTGTATCCGTGCGCAGGGACGCGATTAATCGCGTCCGTTCAATTCATCACGAAGTTTTTCCAGCAATAAAGGTACACCAACCGCACCACGTTCTTTGATGTGAGTCAGAGGATTTTTAATCATTGAGGTATCAGGCATTCCTGGGTCGACCAAATAAATCGGCACTTGTCTATCACGCACATAATACACCAATGACGCTGCAGGATATACAGCCAACGATGTTCCCACGACAATCAAAATATCAGCTTGTTCAACGATGCTACTCGCGAATTCAAACATCGGCACGTCCTCACCGAAGAACACAATATGAGGTCGCAGCAAGGCTCCATCTTCGGCGCGCTCATCAAGACTCTGCTCCCACCCTTTGATGTCGTATATAAGTTCAGGATTATCCTCAGAACGTAACTTCATCAACTCACCATGAAGATGCACCACACGCGTCGAACCTGCCTGTTCGTGAAGATTATCGACATTCTGTGTGATAACGCAGACATCAGCCCACTGTTCCATCTCAGCGATGGCGATATGACCCGCATTAGGTTTCTTTGTCAAAGACTCCTTACGACGTAAATTATAGAACTCTACAACTTTTTCTCTGTTATTTCTCAACGCTTCGGGAGTACATACTTCTTCAATACGATAATTAGCCCAAAGACCATCAGCATCACGGAATGTCGCGATACCACTATCGGCACTGACACCAGCACCAGTAAACACCACTATATTTTTCTTTTTGTTCATAATAAAATTTCCTCAAAATTTGACATTCTTTACGCATATCTAAATTTCACTTAATACAAAGATTGTTACTTCCCTCGTATCTGCACATATTTCACTTCATCTTTATAATAGTGGAGATTTTTCTATAAAACTCTGCTTTTTCCTCCACTTTCATAGGATAAGCCCTTGATGACGACGGCATTCGCCAGAAGTTAATGGTTCTATCTTTATAAATTATCTCCGTCTTCTCTCCCACTTTCGGTTCTTCACACTGGAAAATATCAATGATTATATCTGTCGCTTTTTGTCCTGTAGTCACAATATTTTCACACTCAGGCAATGTATCTAATAAAGCTTTGACATCAGTCTGCTTCACGACTTCAAGGAATTTGTCAGAAGCATTGTCTTTCAGACGAATGACTTCCGATGCTGTGTCATATAAAGCGAAACCTTCGTCTTTACAAAAGGAAACTATTTTGTCTTTATCGAAACGTTTCTCTCCTTTTATTTCAAAATAATGTTTGTCATTATAAAACACAATTCCCCATATCCTCCACATATCGTTTATCCAGTTAGGATAAAAGAACTCCATTGACCATTTCTCTTTCTTCGGAGGGAAACTTCCGAGCATGAGAATCCTAGCGTTCTCCGGAAGAAACGGCTGCAAAGGATGAGATTCAATTGTATTATTGTTCATACTAGCTAATCAAAACACTTCTTTCGTATAGAAACATTGGATCGAATCCTATTTCATTATTCCAGTCAACTGTAAAATGATCTAAAGTAAAAGATTTAAAATATTCTAAATCATGTAATTTTTGACAAATACCTTTTCCAATCAACGGAGCAAAATCCATCAATCTGACTTCTTCATTATTAAATGTCAATCTTAACACATAATTTTCGACATATTCTGCTTTTACTATTTTTAAAATTATATTGTCCATAATTAT
>JAZOSA010000119.1:0-1719 GCA_045656905.1 Bacteroidales bacterium | reverse complement strand
ACATCTTCTTGAAATAATTTATCTGAGTTCTGAAAATATCGTTGCTCGACATGCCTAATATATTATCTACGAGTTCTCCGATATGAAGGTCGACTATGGCTTCTCCTGGAGCAGTCTGATGTTTGTCAATCGCTGCTTTCTTCTTGACGAGCTTGTTGTTAGAAGCGACAGCTTTCTTGTCATCGCCTTTCATCAATTTTGTGAAGTCGGTCTCTGTTCCTTTCAAAGCGATGAGACTGGAAAGGTTTATCATCACTGCTTTTTCACCAAGGATACCTGATTCAACATAGCTGCCGTCTTTGAAGAACCTGCTGCTTCTGAATGAGAAAGGAGCATGGAGAGGATGATATACGAAGTCGGCTTCTTCTTGTGAGAGAATGACTTGTATGTAACCCTCGCACCAATATTCGATATCCTCACGCGAAATCGACTCTATCACGACTTTAGAATGCGGAGCGATGCTGCCGTAGTCAACATTGATATATTTATTTTCTTCTTTGATATTGAAACTGTACAAAGCATCAGCTGGAGTATTGTTTACGAGAACGACGTCGAGCAAACCTGTGAGCAACCACTGCTGGTCCTGAGGCACGAATGCGAGATAAAGACCTTCTTCCTCGGCATTACGTCCGAAACGACGCAGTGCGCTCTTACGAGCCTCATCCATCTCTTTCTCTTCAATAATCTGTTTCTGCTGAATCTCCTTTTGAGCATTATCGACAATCTGCTGTCTCTTGTCAGGCTGTGAACGGAAGTCAAGGACGAGGTCGCTCATCAAGACAGGAATGTCGAAGCCGTCTTCTATTGTCACTTCCACCATTCTAGTGTCGATAATCTTCTTCACTGTTCCACCGCCTGTGGAGTTAAGGAAATTCACTTTATCACCTATTTTAAATTTTTCCATTTTATATGATTTTTAAATTATTACTCTGTAACATCTAGTTTTGAGACTGATTTGCAAATTTACCGATTTTATCAAAAATATGAAATAAAAAATTGAAAGTTATTAGGGATAGAGGAATAGAGGGATATATAAATTTAATTATGAATTATGAATTATGCATTATGAATTGAAAAAAGTCCGTTGTCTGTTGTCTGTTGTCTGTTGTCTTTTTTTATTTTTGCAAAAAATAAAAAAATGGAACGACGTTTCAACAGTTACAACTCATATTTCACTCGTATCTTCGGCGGTCGCGTGCAGAAAATCAGCATCGACGCTGGATTCAGTTGTCCGAATCGTGACGGAAAAATCAGTACCGGTGGCTGCTCGTTCTGCCGCAACGACGCTTTCAATCCTTCCTACTGCCGTCCCGAGAAAAGCATTCGCCAGCAGATTGAAGAAGGCATCGAGTTTCATCAGAGACGTTATCGCCGCGCCAAACAATATCTCGCTTATTTCCAGCCTTATAGCAACACATATAAAAATGTAGATGAGTTAGAGAAAATCTACAGGCAGGCTCTTGAAGTGGAAGGCGTCATCGGCATCGTCGTCGGAACACGTCCCGACTGCATCGACGAGGAAAAACTCGCCTTGTTAAAAGAAATTAACAAAACACATTACGTCATGATTGAATACGGAGTGGAATCGGTTTATGACGAGACATTGAAACGTATCAACAGAGGCCACGACTTTGAAACCGCAAAGAAAGCGATTTGTATGACACACGAATTCGGTCTTCCTTGCGGAGGTCATTTCATCTTCGGACTTCCTGGAGAATC
>JAZOSA010000118.1:0-36677 GCA_045656905.1 Bacteroidales bacterium | reverse complement strand
ACGAAACGAGCGCCTTTACGTGATGCGTTGATGTCGAGAACACCTGCGAAATATGCTGGGTTGTTAGCGACGATACCAACTGGCATTCCATCGAAGTGAGCGAAACCAACGATTAAGTTTCTTGCGAAGTCTTTATGTACTTCTAAGAATTTGCTGTCGTCGACGATTGAATGGATGATATGTTGCATATCATAAGGTTTGTTTGGATTATCAGGGATAATCTCATTCAATGAATCGTCTTTACGATCGATTGGGTCGTTTGTTGGTCTGTATGGAGGTTCTTCTAAATTGTTTTGTGGGAGGTAAGAAACGAGGTCTCTAATTAATTGGAGAGCTTCTTCTTCTGTTGGAGCCATGAATTGGCTAACGCCTGATTTTTGGTTGTGAACCAAAGCACCGCCCAAGTCTTCTGTGCTTACGTCTTCGCCTGTAACAGTCTTAACAACTTTAGGACCTGTGAGGAACATATAGCTGTTTTGTTCTGTCATCAAGATGAAGTCGGTCAAAGCTGGTGAGTAAACTGCACCACCGGCGCAAGGACCGAAGATAGCTGAGATTTGAGGGATAACGCCAGAAGCGTCGATATTGCGTTGGAAGATTTCAGCATAACCTGCCAAACTTCTTGAACCTTCTTGGATACGAGCACCACCTGAGTCGCAGATACCGATGACAGGAGCACCGACTTTCATAGCTTGGTCCATAACTTTGCAGATTTTCTTTGACATTGTCTCTGACAATGAACCGCCGAAAACTGTGAAGTCTTGTGCGTAAACATAAACTACGCGACCTTCAATTGTACCATAACCTGTTACAACACCATCACCAAGATATTGTTGTTTGTCAAGACCGAAGTCTGTAGTACGATGAGTTAAGAACATGTCAAATTCTTCGAAGCTACCTTCGTCGAGCAACATATTGATGCGTTCACGAGCTGTGTATTTTCCTTTGGCATGTTGTGAATCAATACGCTTTTGACCGCCACCTAAGCGAGCCTGAGCGCGTTTGTCTAACAATTCTTGAATTTTTTGTTCAATTACCATAATATTAGGATTTAATTGATGTTTCTGATTTATAATTATTTGTTTTTATCTTCGCAGAGTTCTGTCAAAACGCCACATGTTGATTTTGGATGCAAGAAAGCGATGCTTAAGCCTTCAGCGCCGCCACGTGGAGCCTTGTCGATGAGACGAATGCCAGCAGCTTCTGCTTCAGCAAGTTGACCTTCAATGTTTTCAACTGCGAAAGCGATGTGATGCATGCCGCCTTTGCCACCGTTCTTTTCAATGAATGAAGCGATTGTGCTTTCTGGTGATGTTGGTTCCAATAATTCAATCTTGGTTTGACCTACTTTGAAAAATGCTGTCTTAACTTTTTGATCTACAACTTCTTCAATGTTATAACATTTTGTTCCGAGAAGTGTTTCAAAGAATGGAATAGATTCTTCTAAACTTGTTACTGCTATTCCAATGTGTTCAATATGAGTTGGATTCATAATAACGTTATTTTATTTTTGAAAAATTCGAATTTGGATACAAAAATAATGTTTTTTTTGATACCTTTACAACTCCATTTAAGATTAAAAAATTAAGACTATGAAATACGTATTATCTTTATTATTGACCATTTGCTTTTTCTCATTTTCTGCAAAATCTAACGAAGTCGGCAAGGACATTGATGTCTCTCATTATGAAATACATCTGAACGAGTTTAACCTCGATGAAAAGACTTTAGACGCATCAGCGACAATCACATTAACCGCACTCAATGACATTGAAACAATAGAGTTAAACCTCCGTTCCTTAACCGTGACTTCCGTTGTTTCTGAGGAAATTAATGTTAAAGAATTTTCACAAAAAGATGACATCTTAACCATCAGCCTCGCCTCTACCCTATCAAAAGACTCCGAAGTTTCTCTCACCATAAATTACGAAGGAAAGACTTTCAACGAAAACTGGGGTGGCGTGCATTGGAGCGCAGATTATGTATATAATTTAGGTGTCGGCTTCGACAGCCAACCTCACAACCTCGGCAAGACATGGTTTCCTTGCGTTGATAATTTTTCAGACAAAGCCTCTTACGACTTATACATCACTATCCCTGAAGCAATGATTTCTTCATGCGGCGGAATCCTTTCAGGATCTGTCAACAACGACAATGGAACAAAAACCGACCACTGGATTGTAAATCAAGAGATACCAACATATTTAATGTCGTTCGCATTCGGCGATTTCGTGCTTTGGGAAGAGACTTATCAAGGCATAGAAAGAGACATTCCAATTCATGTTTATGCAAAACCTAATCAAATTGAAAAAGTAGCAGGAACATTTGCAAACATCAAAGAAATAGCTGCTTTCTACGAAGATAAATTCGGTCCTTATCCTTTAAACAGAATAGGTTACGTCAGCACCAACCTCGGTTGTATGGAACACGTCGACAATATCGCGCTCGCAAGTCAACTGATTAACGGAAACGCGACATTCGACAACGAAAGTCTCATCGCTCATGAGATGTCGCACGCTTGGTTCGGCGACAAAGTGACTTGCGCCACAGCAGAAGACATGTGGCTCAACGAAGGATTCGCTACATTCTGCAACTTCTATTATCTCACAGAACTTTACGGTGAAAATGTCTTCATCGATTATATGAACGAACTAATCGACAATGTAATTCTGTCCGCTCATCAAAAAGAAGGATTTATACCATTGAACGACATGCCTTTAGACTTGACTTACGGAACTACAGTCTACGACAAAGGCGCTACTGTCGTCAACACAATGATGAATTACCTTGGAAGAGAGACTTTCAACACTGTGATGAAACAATACATTGAGAAATTCGCTTTTAAAACAGCATCTTCCGAAGATTTGAGAGATGCCGTTTCTGAGTTCTCAGGAGTTGATATGACCGATTTCTTCGACACTTGGGTATTCACTGCGGGAAGTCCGGTTTACAGTGTAAAATCATTCACCACAAAAGCCAATGGCGACAAATACGATGTGGAAATAGTGATGAATCAACAACATAGAGGCGCAGACCATATCGGCAACAGCGTAAGATACGAACTCAGTTTCGTTGACAACGACTGGAATATACAAAGCGAAATGGTTGAATGGGACGGTGAGAGCGCTACTATAACAAAACGCCTTGACTTTGAGCCAGTAGCTATCTTCTGCGACTACGACAACAAATTCGCTGACGCTTGTCACAGCTACACTTATATCGCAAATAAAACAGGCAACAAAGAATTCAAAGACGCCAGAATCAAATTCGTCGCTAAAGAAATCAGCGACTCTACATTATTAAGAGTCGAGCATCGCTGGGTCGGCGCCGACTTTGACACTTCAATCGAAGGATTCAAATTGTCGCCTAACCGTTATTGGACAATACACCGCCTCGACAAAGGCAATTCGGTCATCAACTGCGATTTCCAATACCAAAAAAATGCGACCTACGACGCTGAATTATTAACATCTCCTAACGACTCTATCGTCGTGGTGTACCGCAAAGACGGAGCACATCAATGGGAAAGCGTTGACTTCTCCATAAAAGGTAACGGCAACGCTGGCATTCTTACTGTAGAAAACATCAAATCAGGAGATTATGCTTTAGGTGTTTGGGACGAAGAACACGCATCTCTAAAAGAAAACAGTTCGGAATTGAATATCAACATCTACCCTAATCCAGCAGAAGATAAAATCAACATCGAACTTAAAAATGAAACTAAAGGAAATGTTGTAATCACCAATCAATTAGGACAAGTCGTGAAGGAAATGAACATCGACGGAAAAGAACTCACAATTGATATTGAAGACTTGACTTCAGGAATATATTTCATCAACGTTTCAAATCAAAGAATGAAGTTTTTGAAGAATTAAAAATTATTATTTATGAGAACAGAAAACGAAAACAAAGTTACCTATTACATTTATTGCATCAACCATTTTGCAAAAAAGTTCAAACTATCATCAAAAGAATCTTTTAATTACCTACTGAAATATGGAGGGTTAAGTTTTTTAGATGAATTTTATGATGTAGAACATCTGCTATCCTTCAACGATGCCATTGAAGATATGATTGTTGTATGCAAAGATAATGGAGGATACCTACAATGAAACTATATCACGGAACCAACACCTACATTAATGAAATTGATTTCAACAAATGCAACCCAAACAAAGATTTCGGTCAGGGATTCTATCTTACTGATATAAAAGAACAAGCTTTGTTAATGGCAAAGAGAAGAGCAAAAATTGAAAAACAAGGACACCCAATCATAATGGAGTATGAATTTGACGAAAATCATTTAGACAACGAATCCATAAATGTAAAAATTTTCGACAAACCTTCAAAAGAATGGGCATTGTTCATATTATCCAACAGAAAAAGCTCATCAACAACCAACCAACATAGTTACGACATTGTTATTGGTCCCATAGCAAATGATGGAGTTGTATTTCAACTTGAAAGATATGAGAACAACATAATAACTTTAGATGTTTTAGTTAAAGAGTTATCGTATCAAAAATTAAACAAACAATATTGTTTTACAACAACAAAAGCAGTTTCAAAATTAATTAAGTTATGACAAAAGAGCAAACCTTTCTAATAGACTGTTTAGTAGAAAAAATGTCCCTGAAATTATCAGCAGACAAAGGTATTTCAATTATTGAGGCTCTAAACATAATATACAATTCCAAACAATATGAATTGATATCAGATTTAGAAACTGGTTTGTATTATCAAAGTGCAGATTATAACTACTTAAATCTTTTAAAAGAATTATAAAAAAGAGACGCATCATATCGACACGTCTCATATTTATTTTATTAAAGACGCCACAGGGGTGACGTCTCTACATTTGGTCAATTATTCAGCTACAACTTCTTCTGTTGCTGGTTCGCTTTTAACAATTGTCAACTCTTCCATGAGGTTTGTTGCGCCAGCGAACTTGTCGATTACGAATAAAACGTAACGAGCGTCAACGTTAATTGTACGTTGTAATCTTGGTTCGAAGTTGATGTCGCCGCTCATAGCTTCCCAGTTGCCGTCGAAAGCGAGACCGATGAGTTCGCCTCTGCTGTTCATGATAGGGCTGCCTGAGTTACCGCCAGTGATGTCATTTGTTGAAAGGAAGCAAACGATTAACTCGCCGTTTTCGTCAGCATATTGACCGAAGTCTTTAGCTTCGATGAGGTCGAGGAGTCTTTGTGGAACGTCGAATTCATAGTCACCAGGAACGTATTTTTCGAGGATACCGTTAGCTGTACAAACGTAATCGTAGTGGATAGCGTCAGCTGGTTGGTAATCTTGAACAGAACCGTAGCTCATACGTAAAGATGAGTTAGCGTCTGGATATAAAGATTTTTCTGGTTGTGTCTCAGCGTAGAATTCGCGTAAGCCTTTAACAAAGAGATGGCTGTTTTCGCTAACAACTTGCATTGCTGCACGGTAAGGAGCGAGACCGCTTACCAAATGATTTATCATTGCATTAGATACAACATAAGCTGGATCTTTTTCGACCTTCTTAGCATTAGGTTTTGCAATGAATGCATTGATTGATTCTGGAGTAGCGAAGTTTGAGTTTGCCAAGATATCGTTAGCTAAAGCTACAACATCACCCTTGTAATTTTTCTCAACCATGTTATAGAATTCAGGATTTACTTCAGCGTTGAATGTGTTATAATATAATTTTAACATTTCAACTAACATCTTGTCTTCTAATGGTTTGTATGTTTCAGCGAAGAAAGCGTCAACGTCAATAGCTCTAAGAGTTTCTTCTGCTGTTGCGATAGCTTCTTTGTCTTTGCTTTGAGCAGCTGCAACATACTCACTGAATATTGATGAGATGCCTATTGCGCCTGTTTGAGCGACGTAGTTAGGGAAATATACTGATGCGCTTACTTCTGAGAGCAATTCGTATGTTTCAGCTAATGTGTTCAATACGTTACCGTATTCTTCAACGCGTGCTGGATTAGCGTTAACCCATTCTGTGAATTGAGCTTCGAGTTCAGCTTTTCTTTCAGCAACTTTATTCTTGCGGAGCATCAACATTTGACCTTCGAAATTTTTCCATGTGTTAGCGAGACCTGCTTTGTCGTCAGCGTACATGATGTTGACAGAAGCGTCTTTTTGCATGAATTCGTCCATGATGTCTGTTTGGAGTTTGAAGATATCGTGGATGATTGGGTAGAATGTTTCTACGTTATAGTCGATACCGTAAGAAGTGAGGTAACGTTCTGTTGTTCCTGGGAAGCCCCAAATCATTGTGAAGTCATCTTGTTGAACGCCATCAAGGCTGATTGGGAGGTGATGTTTTGGAGTTAAAGGTTTGTTTTCTGGTGAGTATGGTGCTGGATTGCCTTCAGCGTCAGCGTAAACGCGGAAGATTGAGAAGTCGCCAGTGTGACGTGGCCACATCCAGTTGTCAGTGTCGCCACCGAACTTACCGATTGATGAAGGAGGAGTACCAACGAGACGGACGTCTGTATATACTTGATATACGAACATATAGTATTCATTACCTTCGAAGAAACCTTTGATGATTGGGTTGTATTTGCCATCTTCTGAAGCTGCTGCTTCGAGTTCTTTAGTTTTAGCAGCGATAGCTTGGTTACGTTCTGCCCATGTCATTGTGTCGTACAAAACGCTGAAGATTTGTTCTGTGACGTCTTCCATACGAACGAGGAAAGATGCTGAGATACCTTCTGCTGGAAGTTCTTCTTCAAAGCTTTTTGCCCAGAAACCATCTGTTAAATAGTCGTGTTCAACAGTTGAAAGTTTTTGGATTGAACCATAACCGCAGTGGTGGTTAGTGAACATAAGGCTGTTTTGAGAAACGATTTCGCCTGTGCAGAAGAAACCGCGTGGTGTTGCGCCTTCTGAAAGACCTACGATAGCGTCTTTTAAGCTGCTGTTGTTAATGCTGTAGAGTTCTTCTGGAGTAAGTTGAAGACCCATTTTTTCCATATCAACATAATTCAAACGCTCAACGAACATTGGTAACCACATACCTTCGTCAGCGTGAACTTTGCCCACTAATGAGAAAATTGCGAGGGCAATAAATAAGAAAGTTTTTTTCATTTTTTTGATATTTATTAAATTGTTGAGAAATTTATTTTTATGCATTGAGCTTTGAGCACACATATGCTCACGGCTCATAACTCATAGCTCACGGCTTTCATCTTCCAATGAGGAGTTCTGGAGACATTTCGTAATAGATGTCTTTTGGAATTCCCATGCCATTGACTTTATCAAGGTCTGATTGAAGAGTTGGTTTGATAACGCCTTCTGTAGCAATCCATTCTTTTACGAATTCGTAGTTGCCATCGCCTTGAGCTTTAAGGATTTCGCCACCGAGTTTAGCAACAGCATCTTTCATATTTTCAAAGTTGATTTCATACATACCTTCTTCGTTGCGTGTGAATGCGCCTTCTTTTTCAAGGAAGTTGAATGTCAACATATTAGCTTTACCGTGTGCGCTTGATGCACCGAAACGTACTGAACGGAAGATGCCTGCCATGAAAGTGGTGTAGTTTTCAACCAATGTTGAATTTGTATATTCACCCATTTCTGAAAGTTTTGTGACTAAGTAAAGACCTAAGATGTCAGCCTTAGCTTCTTCGATAGCTGAATATTGTTCTTTAAGAGCATGACGTACAGTACCTTGACCATCGAGAGTATTTTTGATACCCATTCCGTGAGCGACTTCGTGGAACATAACATTAGCGAAGAAAGCCTCGAATTTGACGTTTTCGCGTGATTCTGGAGTCATGAGGACGTCTGAAATAGGAACGAGGATGTTGTCGAACTTAGCTTTCATAGCGTTTTTAAGTTGTAACTTACGAGTTCCTTTTTGAAGTTGAACGCGTTCGTCGTTAGGAAGGTTGATAGCGATAGTCTTGCCAGCCATGTTACAGTCGCCGCCATAGAATACAGCATCGTAAACTGCGAGGTCAGCGTCAGCACCTGGTTTTTCTGATTTATATTCTTCTGCTACAGGAAGTTGTGTTTGTAACAATGGAAGAAGTGATGCATAATGAGCAAGTTGTTTGCTCCATTCTTGGTCTTTAATCAAAATGAAAGCTTCGTGAGCTGATTTATAACCATAGAGAGCGTCAACATAATTTTCGATTGGACCAACGACGAAGTCGACGTTATTGTTACGGACGTCCATCCAAGCCATATCGCTTTCAAAATAATCGTCTGTCAAGACAGCTTTAGCTCTGAGGCGTAAATAGTTAGCGAATTCTTCGTCGCCAGCGAGGTCGGCAGCTTTGTTCAACAAGTCAGCGACTCTGTTGATTTGTTCTGCGTAAGCATCGTGGAACCATACAGCTTGTAACTGACCGTTTTCGTCACGTCTAATTAAAGTGTATTGGCTTGTTTTATCAGGATTTTCCCAAGCTTCGAATTCTTCTTTTGTCATGTCAACTGGATAGAAACCAGCGCCTTGAGGCATTGAGTCATATTCTGGAAGGAATGGAGTGAGGTTATCGAAGTGATTCCATGGACCGTAGTTGATTTCTGCGAATAGACGAGCGTCTTTATCTTCAATAGAATTTAAGAATGTTTCTTTGTCGCCACCGAAGTTTTGAGTCCAGAAAATATCATCCATGATATTACCGATTTCGTAGAGATAATCCAACATTTGTTTTTCATTGTCAGACAAATGAGAGATGTCGGAAGTCAACTGAACCTTAGCATATTGCTTCGTAAGGTCAGCATAGTTGGTTTTAGTTTCTTGTTTTGGTGATTCAGCGCAACTCATAGTCACGACACCTAAAGTCAAAATCATTACTAAGTTTTTAATTTTCATTTTGTTGTTAATTTATGTTGTTAATATTTTCAATGTCAACGGACAACAGTCAACAGTCAACAGACTTTGTCCTTAATTCCTAATTAAATCCACGAGCATCAAAATATCGTTCC
The DNA here is from genome assembly GCA_045656905.1 of Bacteroidales bacterium. Taxonomy (GTDB): domain Bacteria; phylum Bacteroidota; class Bacteroidia; order Bacteroidales; family F082; genus Limimorpha. Next base: position 27,749 of record JAZOSA010000118.1, on the reverse strand, counting down.
ATGTTTGTGTGAAATAAATTTTCACAGCTTCGATGATATTCACCGGGTCGGAAGTTCCGCCGCTTACCGAATAGATTATCAATGAGATATTAAAAAGAACGAATGTTATTATGTAAAGATATGAGAGGAACACTCCGCAAAGTTGTATGTCACTTTGGTCGAGGCGTGTATCTTTTTTCCAGCATAGAAAATAAAACATCAATGAGAATCCAATTATTGTGTCTATTATCGGGAGACATTCATTTTTTATCATCAAGCGGAAAAACAGCAAAAGGAATGTGAGATAAGGGAGCGTATATGGCGCCAATGCCGACATGATACTGATACGTCCGCCTTTCACCTCACTGCTGACAAATCCCAAGGTATTATCGTTATAAGAGAGTGAGTCTGACGACTTTGCGTTAAACTGATAAATCTTTCTTCTCAAGAAAAGCGCGCCGACGAGCATATGAGCGCCTTCGTGCGACATAGTCTGCATTATGTCAATGTTTTTTCTGAAGATAAACTTATGGAAAATAAGGTAAACCACAAAACCTACCGCCAACCATAAATAACCAGAATGCAACTGGTTCATAGACGCATTGACTGCATATGATATAGTTCTGTAAAATTCAAAAGCAGCGACAACGACTGCAATAACCAAGAAAAACACGGTTATAATTCTACGAAATTTACTCATCTACAATATGTTATATTTTATACAAAATATTTTTTTCTCGTTCGTAAAATTAAGAAAAAAAGTAGAATGTTTTACATTAGTGTAAAATTAAAATGCTGTCAGCTATCAGCAGTCAGCAGTCAGAGTTCAAAGAAACAACTCCGCGGCGATTCCGTCGGCGAAGAGCATTCCTTCATCAGTGAGGCGGTAAGTGTTAAAATCTTTTAACATCTCCCCTGACTCCAGATATTTCTTAACGTTTTTTAAGAAATGTTCGGAATAAGAACTTCCGTATTTGGCAGATATTTTTTCAATGTCGCAGCCCCATGATGTTCGCAGCGATGTCATCACATACTCATTAAATTTATCCTCTTTTGATAAAATCTCTTTTTCATAATAACCTTCAGCGTCTGCGTCAGTGTCAATGTCAGCGTTAACAAGTTGAATATATTTCGTAAGATTTGAAATGTTCCATTGTCGAGAATTTCCGTCATAAGAATGCGCCGACGGACCGAGTCCGAGGTATTTTTCGTCGTTCCAATAAATGCTGTTATGTTGCGAGCGGCAACCCGGTTTTGCAAAATTAGAAATCTCATAATGCTCAAATCCGTTTTCCTTTGTCCTGTCGACCAAAATCTCATAATGGCGGACAGTTTCTTCTTCATTAACATCCTGCAAATCACCTTTTTCAATACGCTGACCTAAAATAGTTTTCGGTTCTACCGTCAGAGCATAGGCAGAGAGATGCGATATTCCAGTCGAGAAGAAAATATCAAGGTTTTTGTTCCATTTCTCTTCCGTCAAAGTCGGGATTCCGTAAATCAGGTCTAGAGTAAGTTTTTCAAAACCAACGCATTTCAAATCATCAATAATCTGAAGTGCGTGCTTTGAGTCATGTTTTCTGTCAAGATATTTCAAATCGTCATCATGAAAACTCTGAATACCGACACTTATCCTATTGACGCCCAACGATTTCAACTCAAACAACTGTTCTTTACAAATAGTATCAGGATTCGCTTCCAGAGTGATTTCAGGATTTGAAACCAAATCAAAATTTTCATTAAGAATTTTTAGAATTTCATCAACATATTTTGTCGGCAAAAGAGAAGGCGTGCCACCTCCGAAATAAATCGTTTTCACTTTTTCACCGCCAAGATAATCCTTTCTAGACACGATTTCTCGTTTCAAAGAATTGACATAATCGTTGATTTTCTTCTCGCTAACAAGAGAAAAGAAGTTGCAATAAGCGCATTTACTTTTGCAAAAAGGTATATGAATATAAATTCCAGACATAATTAAAGACTACAGACAACGGACACTGTGACTGAGCATGTTGATTTAAAATGCAAATTTAAAAAATAATTGCTTTTCATAAAGAAAAAAAACTTATCTTCGTAGACTATTTCATTTCAAAAAGATATGAGTATATACAATAGATTATCAGACACTTCCAAGAAAAAGTTTGTCGTCTTAATCGACCCTGACAAACCTACCGACAAGGAAATCATCGACATTGTTGAAAAGTCAAAAAATGTCGGCGTTGACTTTTTCTTTGTTGGCGGAAGTCTTTTAACGACTGACAGTCTGGACAACTGCATAAAACTGATCAAGCAGCACAGCGACATTCCTGTTTTGATTTTCCCAGGCAACTCATTGCAAATCAGCAAATGGTGCGATGGATTCTTGTTGCTGTCGCTCATTTCAGGACGCAATTCAGAGATGCTTATTGGCAGACATGTGATAGCGGCTCCTTACCTCAAACTTTATGGAAATGAGATCATTCCGACTGGTTATATGTTGATTGACGGCGGAAGACAGACGTCGGTTTCATATATGAGCAACACGACTCCGATACCACACGACAAAGACGACATCGCGATGTGTACGGCTCTCGCTGGCGAGATGTTAGGGTTGAAAATCATATATTTAGACGCAGGTTCCGGTGCAACAATGCCGGTTTCCGCAGATATGATAAGCAAGGTGAAACAAACTATTGAGGTGCCGCTCATAGTTGGAGGCGGCATCAACACGCCTGAAAAAGCAGCGATTGCAGCCAAAGCCGGCGCCGACATCATCGTGATCGGCAACGCCCTGGAAAAAAGCACCGACAGACTTCAGGAATTCGCAGACGCAGTGCACAATGGCAATTCATAATGCATAATGCATAATTCATAATTAAAATACAACAACACTATGAGAAGAACATTAGTATTAATCGCATTGTTTTTTGTAGCAATTTCATCATTTGCTCAAGAGAAAAAAATGCTTACTCCTATGGACGCCGCTTACCAAAACCGCAGCATCTATCCTGTAGGCAAAAACGTAAACTGGTTGACAGGCACAGACAAATACATCTTCACCGAAAACTACAGCATTATGGTTCAAGATGTTAACTCAAAAAACGCTGAAGTCCTCTTGACATTAGACCAAATCAATTCTTATTTAGGTCAAATCGGCATGGATAGTCTCAGACGTATGCCTAGCTTAACATGGATCGACGCTGAAAAGGCTTATTATTACAGTTACAACCAAAGCAGCGACTGCGTAAACCTCAACCTTCTTGATTTAAAAACCGAAAGCATCAAGAAAGTCACAAACATTCCTGTAAACGCAGAAAACCACACAATTACACTTCCTTCATTGAAAGTAGCTTACACTATCGGCAACAACTTATACTACGCCGACGGTGAGAAACAAGTTCAAGTGACAGACAATGCTAAGAACGTCATCGCTGGTCAGTCAGTTCACCGCAACGAATTCGCTATCAACGGCGGCATCTTCTGGTCACCAGACGGCAGCAAACTCGCTTATTATTCAATGGACGAAAGCATGGTTTCCGACTATCCTCTCGTCGACATCACTGAACGCGTCGCCACTTCAAAACCTATCAAATATCCAATGGCAGGCATGGCAAGTCACGTCGTGTCATTGAAAATACATAACACAAAAAACGGCAAGGAAGTCACTGTTAAAACAGGCGAACCTGCAGACCAATATCTTACATCAATCACTTGGAATCCAGACAATAAAAAAGTATATATCGGCGTCTTGAACCGCGGTCAAAACCACCTTCAATTCAACGAATATAGCGCATCAAACGGCGAATATTTACAAACAATTTTCGAAGACAGAGACGAGCAATATGTAGAACCTGTAGGTCCTGCTCACTTCTTGCCAGGCAACAACAAAGAATTCTTATGGATTGCTCAACGCGACGGTTTCTATCACATCTGGAAACATAACGTATCGACAAAAGAAGCAAAACAAATCACAAGTGGCGAATTCGTTATCACTGCTTTTGAAGGCTTTGACAAAAAAGGCGACAACATTTACTACACCTCAACTGAAGTAAGTCCTTTGGAACGTCACTATTACAAACATAACCTCAAGAACGGCAAGAAAGTAAAAATCAGCAAAGAACACGGAACTCACGGCGTTACACCAAGTGCTTCTGGCAAATATTTCATCGACTCATATTCAAGCACCGACGTCGCAAGAAACATCGACATCATGGACGCTAATGGAAAGCAAGTCAAACGTTTACACGAAGCCGCCGACCCATTAAAAGAATACAACATCGGCACAATAGAACTCGGCACTTTGAAAGCAGAAGACGGACAGACACTTTACACACGCCTCATCAAGCCTTACAACTTCGACCCTAAGAAAAAATATCCTGTCGTGATTTACGTCTACGGAGGCCCTCACGCTCAGATGATTACCGACTCATGGACAGCAGGAGCTGGCATCTTCTTACATTATCTCTCACAAGAAGGTTTCATCGTCTTCACTTTAGATAACAGAGGTTCTGCAGACCGCGGCGAGGCTTTCGAACAAGTCATTCACCGTCAATGCGGACAAGCAGAAATGCGCGACCAGAAAGTCGGCATCGACTATCTCAAATCACTTCCTTATGTCGACGCTGACCGCATCGGCACTGACGGATGGAGCTACGGCGGTTTCATGAGTACAAACATGAAAATCCACTATCCAGAAGATATCAAGGTTTCAACAGCAGGCGGTCCTGTTATGGATTGGAAATATTATGAAATCATGTACGGCGAACGTTATATGGACACTCCTGAAGAAAACCCAGAAGGATACGAACTTACAAGCCTCGAAAACAAAGCCGACAAACTCGAAGGCAAGTTGATGATAATCCACTGCACAACAGACCCTGTCGTTCTCTGGCAACACTCATTAGTGTTCGTACAAAACTGCATCGAAAACGGCAAACAATTGGATTACTTCGTATATCCAGGTCACGACCACAATGTCTATGGTCCTGACAGAGCACACCTTGTGACAAAAATCACTGAATATTTCAAGGCAAACTTATAATTGACGACAACAGTCAACAGACAACGGACAACAGACCTTGGATAAGGTTTAAAGTCCGAAAATAATAAAGACGTCAATGGCAAACAAATGTCATTGACGTTTTTTATTAACAAAACCTTCCATCTTTTTAAATGATTTTTTTATTTTTGTGGTTTCATCATAAAACATAAAATTATGGGAAAGATTCAAGATGACAATAAATTTTATTCATTCTTAAGACCTTTCGTAGATCGTCATTTAAAAAGATCTTTTCGTCGTTACGAAGTCGTTGGTTTAGAAAACATTCCACAGAATGCTGCATGCATCTTCGCTGCGAATCACACCAACACTTTGATGGACGCCTTGGTGTTGCTCTGTATGTCACGTGAAAAGAAAGTATTCATCGCTCGCGGCGACATTTTCAAGAAACCATTCATCGCCAAGATTATGCATTTCCTGCGCATTCTTCCTATCTATCGTATCCGCGACGGTTACAAAAGCGTGAAAGACAACAACGCAGAAATCATCGAAAAAGCCACCGACGTCATCCACGACGAAGTGAAACTCTTCCTTTATCCGGAAGCGGCTCACAGAACCAAGCATTCTCTCCGCCAACTCAGCAAAGGCATATTCCACATCGCTTTTAAAGCCAACGAAGATTTCGGCCACGAGAAACCAGTTTACATCATCCCTATCGGCATCGAATACGGCGATTATTTCCGCTATCGCTCAACAGCACTCATCAACATAGGCGAAGCCATCAACGTGACAGAATTCGTCAATCAAAACAAAGACGAAAACGAAGCCGTCGTCATGAACAGACTTCGTGAATCGTTGACAGAAAAATTATCGAAACAAATTTCTTTCATCCCTGACAACGAAGAAAACTACGAGGCAATCTGGGAAATGACAAAGATGAAGTCTAAATTCAGACTCTATGAACCATTGACAGAACGTCTCGAACGCAATCAAAAGACCATAAAAGAAATCCTCGAATGGAAAGAAAGAGAACCTGAGAAGGCAAAAGAGACTTTTGAGAGAGTCGATAAATTCACTAAAAAACGTAAAAAGAAAGGCATCTCCATTTTCTCTGTTACCAAGGAAAACATTGTCGGCACTGTATTTTGGAAGACTTTAGTCGTATTACTAGGACTTTCCACCTACATCGCATCTGCAGTGGCGAACCTTCCAATATGGTTAGTCACAATGATTTTGAAAAAAAGTTTCAAAGACAAGGCTTGGGGCAATACGGTAAGCTTCGCTGTTGAAGCAATATTACATCCATTGCTGACGACATTATGCATCGTCTTGTCATTCTGCTATCTCTCTTGGGAACAAGCTACATTGACTAGCATCATCTATTACTTATCATACGAGTTTTTCGTTGATGCCACCGAATTCCTCAGAAGATGGATTTCAGATGTTAAATGGTGTTTTAATAAAAAGCTAAGAGCTATGAGCCGTGAGCTGTGAGCATATCAACTAAAAAAACAAAAGGCTAAAGTGTGAAAACTCTAGCCTTTTTTTATTGATGTCATTTTGCTCAAAGTTCATCACATTAGAACATTGGAAGCTGATAGATGAAACCTACAGAAACACGGTTTGTGCTGTAATCTGGTTTGTTAGCTATTTCTTCATAAATATAATGACGTCCGACGTATGTCAAGAAGAAATGCAAGTTGCTTTCCATTGGATAATATTCGATGCCGCCGAGATAACCTAATGATGTGCGATATTTGCCTTCAGCAACTAATTCAGACTCTTCTGTGACTGATGCTGTTTCGTACATACCCTTAACAAAGACATTCCATTTGTCAGCAAAGCGATAGTTCAACTTTGTTACCAATGACATATAAGATGTGTTATATACGTTATGTCCGAATTCAAGACCTCTTATTTCAGTGATGATACCGCCGCGGTCGATAGCGTCGTTTGAATACATAAAGTCAAGGTACATATTGAAATTGCCGAGTGTCAACTCGTTACCAAGTGCGAAATAATACAAATTTTCGCCTTTTGCTTGACTCATGATAGATGCCGACCAACGTGTCTTGAAAACATCGTTGAAGTTACCGTTCCAGTTTAATGTATAAACCAAAGGAAGTTTTGATGCTTCAACATTTAACGTTTCCATAAGAAGTGGATTGAAATTATATGTTTCACTAAAAGGACCATTCAAGCTGTTCAAGATTTGGAAGTTAAGTTGTTGTCCTTCTAAGAAATCGTAACCGATATTGATACCAGTCATGAAGTTGCTCATATATTCAATCATGTCGCTGTATTCATAGATTTCGATTGGGTTAGCATCGAATTCGAATCCGCCGTAAGCAGCACATTGTTTACCAGCGAAGATAGAGAATTTATCGCCCAATTTAACGCCGATGCCTGCGATATCGATTGAAGTAGGAAGATTGTCAATCATACTGCCGCCATTGTTAGGACGGTTAAGACGTTGACGCCAGCGATATGAAAGCCATTCATTGACATTGCCTTTAGCCTCGATACGAAGCTGACGCATATTGAATTTTCCGTAATCAAAACCATTATCGTTGAACATAGCATCGAAGCTACCGTTCATATTCATATAAAGGTTGAACTTGTCAGTCTTTTTCTTCACGCCAGAAATCTGTTCATACAAAGACTTTTCTTCCTGAGCGTTAAGACCGATTACGCATAAAGCGAGAACTAAGAGTGTGAGTAGTTTTTTCATAATAGTTTTTTTTGAGAACTAAGAACCAAGAACTCTGAACCTTGAACTTTAAAGTTCTTAGTTCTTAGCTCATAGTTCTTAGTTTCTTAATATTGATTAAAGTATTCTTGAATTTGTTTCCAGTCGTCTGTTTTTGTCAATGCGAGCATCAATAAGATACGTGCTTTTTGTGGGTTAAGCTGTTGTGAAGCAACGAATTGATAGTAAGCGTCGTCGACTTCGTTATCGAGTGTGCTAGGACCTGTTGGGACGCGTGATGAACGAACGACTTGGATGCCTTTTTTGCGAGCTTTTTCCAATACTGGGAACACGTCTTTGTGGATATTGCCGTTACCAACGCCAGCGTGGATGATACCTTTATAATCGTTCTTCAACATAGGAGCGACCATGTCAGCGTTAACGCCAGCGTGGCTGTAAACGATACCGACTTTTGGCAATTCATCTAATTCTGTTACGTCGAAGACAGATTCTGTTGTGTGTTTCTTAAGAGGTTGTTGGTTGTAGTAAACCTTGCTGTTGAATACGTAACCGAGAGGACCTGCGTTAGGAGCTTGGAATGTCTGAACGCCAGTAGTATGCATTTTTGTCACGCTTTCAGCGCCGAGGATGTTGTCGTTCATCACTACGAGTACGCCTTTGCCTTTTGATTCAGGAGCGCAAGCTGTTACGACAGCGTTATAGAGGTTACGAGGACCGTCAGCGCTGATAGCTGTTGAAGGACGCATTGCACCAACAAGAACGACTGGTTTGTCGCTGTTGACAGTGAGGTTCAAGAAATAAGCTGTCTCTTCCATTGTGTCGGTGCCGTGAGTGATAACGACGCCATCGACTTTAGGGTCTTTTAATAATTCGTTGATTCTTTTTGCCAAGATAAGCCATACCTCGTCGCTCATGTCTTGTGAGCCGATGCGTACCACTTGTTCGCCTTCGCAGTTAGCGATGTCTTGTAATTCTGGAACAGCTTCAAGCAAAGTAGCGATAGCCATTTGACCTGCGGTGTAGTTAGTTGCTGTTGAAGAGCCGCCAGCGCCAGCGATAGTGCCACCTGTTGCGAGGATGCGGATGTTTGGTTTTTGTGCGAATGCCATGGTTGCAGATACCAATAAAGCAACCATCATCAGAGTTAGTTTTTTCAATGTTTTCATATAGATGTATTTTTGAGTATTAAAAAATCTAATGTTAAAATTGTTCAAAAGTTTTTTTAATGGCTAAGGTCTAAAGGCTAAAGTCTAATGTTCTTTTGTCTTTCGTCATTAAAACAGGTAATTAAATCCGATATAGAACTTCAGTTTTTCGCCGTCTCTTTTGTCGAGTGCCTTTGCTGCTTCAGCAGAGATGATGAAGTTTTTATTCATAATAAGTTTCAAGCCACAGCCTGCTGAAGTGTGGATACCTTCTTTTTCTCCGCTGTAGATGAGGTTTTCAGCATTTTCTGGAGATGTCCAATATTTCTCTTGAATAGTATTCCAAGCAGCTTCTTGTTCTGCGAGGCGATAACTTTGTGTCACGATACCTGCATCGAAGAATGGGTTAAGAGCGACATTCCAGTTTTGGTTGATAAATTGGAAACCAACAACTTTCCAACGTAATTCAGCGTTTAACCAAGCGTAGCCAGCGCCAATGACTCTGTTTCTATTGATACCACGTACTGAGTTTGCACCGCCCATAGCGTCAGTAGACATCTTCTTATAGAACAACATATTTGAGTTAAACATTGCATAATAAGGAATCTCGCCGATTACGTTTTGAGTAACGAGACGATAAGCGAATGTAAGGTTTTCCTTTACGATAGGAATATAATGTTGCCAAACAGCGTTGAAAGTCATGTGGCTGTATCCATCGCGATCGATGAAGTCAGGTGCGCCTGTGATTGTTGCTTCAAAATATGCGCCTTTAGTTGGATCGCTGTCGTGGTTTTTGGAGTCGTAAATGAAAGCGAGTTTAATTTGTGTGACATTGCCGCCGTCAGCTTCGTTATCTCTGATGAGACCGCTTTCGCGATATAATTCAAACAATGTCATTTGTTGATCGTAGAAATATTCTTCATTGTGAATATTGATTCTTCCCATGTTATAGTTGAAGTAGCTAAGACCAACGCCATAATACAAATGTTCACCGAAACCGAATTTAGTGCGTAAGCATGAGTTGAATCTGAATTGTTTACGGTCCATTCTGTAGAACACGCTGTTGAATTCAGGGTCGAATTCTTCTCGCAAGGTATTTCTTCCGTTATCTGTAGCGTCGTTCATCACATAGATGTCATTAAAATAAGGAGAAGCGAAACCGTTGAAACCATAAAACTCGAATCGTTTGTCGGTGAAATAACCTGCGTCGATGAAGAGACGTGAGTTTGGAATGAGACTATAGAAATCGCCGTAGAAACGTAAGTTGAGAGAACCTTTGGTATAAGCCGAGACTTCAAGGTTCATTTTATAATCGAATTTTGGATAACGAGAACCGTCGCCGTAGTTGAAAATGTCGACGCAAGCGCCATATTGGAAGCCGAGGTCGGAGTTAAAACCGACGACAGGAAGCGGACCGAAGTTCCAGCCTTTCTTTATAAGTTCGCCTTTTTCGTTATAGACCTTCTCTTTTTTCTTCTTTCCATTATTGTTATCTTGGATAGTGTCTTGAGCCTGTAACGCAAATGACATCAACAATATTGATATCAATGCAAATAATTTTCTACTCTTTTTCATAATGTGTATTAATATTGATTTTTAATCGTTATTCGTTTAGAACTTATGCAAAAAAAATGTATTTTTGTTCTGCCAAGCAAAAGTAAAAAAAAATCATCATGGAACAAAAAAATAATAAACAAGACCGTATAATTTTCGAGATAGAAAACTTGTTAAACAAAATGTCTAATCAAGTTAATTTCCTGATTAGAAAAGAGATGACTATGAATCAACTCGATGTTGACCTTTTAATGGAAAACACAAGAAAATTATACGATACCATTTGTTCTATTAAGTTAGGGGGTAACGCTGACACTGACTCAGACGCCGACTCAGATGCAGACGTTGACTCAGAACTTATTGACACATCGACTGATGGACTTATTGACTCTGACTCTGACTCAGAACTTATTGACTCATCAACTGATAGACTTATTGACTTTGTTCCCGTTCCAGTTACCGAAGAAGAAGGAGAAGAAGGAGAAGAAGAAGACATCATTCCAGAAGAAAATCCAATTCCCGAAAAAGAAGCTGATATAATTTGGGATTTTACCATTGACTCTGACATTGACGCTGACGCTGACTCAGAACTTATTGACTCATCGACTGATGGACTTATTGACTCTGACACTGACACTGACGCTGACTCAGAACTTATTGACTCATCGACTGATGGACTTATTGACTCTGACACTGACACTGACGCTGACTCAGAACTTATTGACTCATCGACTGATAGACTTATTGACTCTGACACTGACACTGACGCTGACACAGGCATAGAACTTATTGACTCATCGACTGATGGACTTATTGACTCTGACAAAGAGGAAGACATCGTTCCGTCTCCAATAACGAATATTTATTCTGCTCAGACTGAAGAAGTTTCTGGTATAAGAACATATAAGATAGTGAGAGAAAATGCTCCTACTATCAGCGACAAATTAGAGCAAAGCGTCGACAACAGCATCGCGGCACGCATGCAGCGCAAACCCGTATCAGACCTGATTTCCGCCATCGACATCAACGACAAATTCCTGTTCCTCAACGAACTATTCGGCGGAAGCATGGACAAATACAACAAATCAATAAGGTCATTGAACAGTTTCTCCACATTATTAGGAGCCAAGACATATATGAGCGAGCTTCAAATTGAATTCCAATGGGACTGCAATTCTGACGCTTACAAAAAACTCGCCGATTTAGTTGAAAGAAGATTTATACCAATTCATAATGCATAATTCATAATGCACAATTGGTTAAATAATCTTCGAGATACTATAAATAATTATGAATTATGCATTGTGCATTATGAATTAAAATAAAATGAAATTATACTTAGTACCGACACCGATAGGAAATTTAGAAGACATCACTTTGCGTGCCTTGCGCATCTTACGCGAAGAAGTCGATGTGATTTTAGCTGAAGACACTCGCACAAGCGGCAATTTATTAAGACATTACAGCATCAGCAAACCGATGTCTGCCTTTCATATCAACAACGAACATAAGGTAGTCACCTCTCTTGCCGAGCGTATCGCTGCTGGCGAACGCATGGCTCTTGTCACCGACGCCGGCACTCCAGGCATCTCCGACCCTGGATTCCTTCTCGTAAGAGAATGCCTCCGTCTCGGCGCAGAAGTCGAGTGTCTCCCAGGTGCGACAGCCTTCGTCCCTGCACTCGTCAACTCAGGATTGTCAGCCGACCGCTTCATATTCGAGGGATTCCTTCCTCACAAAAAAGGAAGACAGACAAAGATAAACGAAATAGCCAAAAACCATTATACCACAATATTATACGAATCACCATTCCGCCTTGTAAAGACATTACAGCAACTCGCCGAAGTGTGCGGTCCTGAAAGACGAGTCTCCGTCGCAAGAGAACTGACTAAGATTTACGAAGAAAACGCAAGAGGCACTCTCGAAGAAGTCATAAATTATTTCAGTCAAAAAGAAGTGAAAGGCGAAATCGTCATCGTCTTAGAAGGCATCGATAAAGAATAAACAAAACACTCATAAATATGAAAATCAAACTATTACTCATCACATTACTACTTTCTATAACAACTATAAACGCTGCACCTTTTAAAAACGTCAAAAAAATATTAACACAGCCTGACGGCACCGAACTTCACTGCTTCGCATCAGGCGACGAATTTTACAACAGACTTCACGACAGCGAAGGTTATACCATCGTACAAGCCGAAAACGGATATTTCGTGTACGCCACGACAGACGCTTCAGGCGAAATAGTCGCAACACAACACATCGCTGGGAAATCTGACCCTAAGTCATTAGGTCTCACGCCTCATATCATGATTCCTCAAGAAGAATATCTCAAGAGAAGAAGCAAAATGGAAGTATCTAAAAACAGAGACTTGAGCGGATTGAACCACGGCGTTTACAACAACATCGTCGTCTTCATCAAATTCAACGGCGACAGCGACTTCAGAACCACTCAGACTGAGATAGATTCGATGTTTAACTATAATGGATATTACGATATATCCATGAACAACTACTTCAAAAAAGCGACTTATAACCAACTCGCCATGAACTCCTATTGCTACCCTAAAGCCGACGGCGACAAGGTCTTAGCTTACGAGGATATCTACCCAAGGAAATATTATATGCCTTACAACGAGACAACGAATCCTGAAGGTTACAAAGAAGAAGAAAACGAACGCGGCGAACGCGAGTTTGCTCTCCTGAAACGCGCCATCGAATATATCGCTGACGAAGTGCCTGACACTCTCAACATCGACCGTAACGAAGACGGCCTCGTCGACAACGTGATATTTGTCGTGAAAGGCAATGTCGGCGACTGGAGTGACTTGCTCTGGCCTCACATGTGGGAACTGCACGGCGAAGAGGCATACATCCATAACAAAAGAGTCCTTGGCTTTAACTTCCAACTCGAGACATCGACTTATTTCACAGTGTCGACATTATGTCACGAAATGGCTCATTCTCTTGGTTTTCCAGATTTATATCACTACGAACCACGATACGATTACCTGTCGCCTACAGGTCCATGGGATTTGATGTGCAACAACTCGCAACCGCCTCAACATACTGGTACTTACATGAAATACAAGTACGGAACATGGATCGAGGAGATTCCAGAAATAGGTTACGGAACCTACACCATCGAGGCTAATTCTTGGGAAGGCGGTCGAAGAAACTGCTACAAAATACCGACTTCAGACCCGAACCAATTTTACCTCGTCGAATATAGAAACAAAGACAACATCTTCGAAAAAGGTCTGCCTGAAGGCGGTCTGCTGATATATCGCCTCGACACCAGATACAACGGATGTATACATTACAACGGCAAAAACATCTTGGACGAGCTCTACATTTTCAGACCGGGCGGAACTCACAACAGCGACGGAAAAATCAATATGGCGGCATTCCACGCCGATAAGGGAAATACAGAATTCAACAGCAGCACCGACCCTCGTCCTTTCCTGAACCTTAACGTAAAAGACGATAACATAAACATCTGCAACATATCGGCACGAGGAGATAAAATGACTTTCTCATACCTGCCTGCAAACAGCGACATCATTCCAAGCAATTTCATCGCTAATGTAAACAAAAACGATAAAGTCGTTGAACTTAAATGGAATACTGTCGAAAACGCAACATCTTATAATGTGTATCGCGATGGAAAAGTTATAGCCGACAATATCACAGACAACTCTTATATTGATGAATATCAAAACATTGGCAACGGTTATCATACTTACTTCGTGACTTCAAATACAAACGGAGAAGAGTCGTTCCATTCCAATGAAGAAAACGTAATCGTCGGCGATTATCGCGAATATGTCTTCGATATGAATTGCTCTGGCGACAATGGTTGGCAAGGCGGCGAGATAACACTATCTTTCAATAATGGTATGGAAGACAGATATTTAACAATGTATTCCGACTATAATAAAAAAGAAAGTGTCGTAGTGCCAACAGGAACTGAAATTTCTGTAACATGGACTGCAGGCTGGGACGACACAGAGTGTTCTTTCACCATAATCGACGGCGACAATGAAATATACAAATCAGAAAAATTAGAAGAAGGTCTGTTGACAACCATCAATGTTGAAGGAGAAAAATCAGGATGCGTACAACCTGAAAATTTAACAGCATCAGTATCAGGAATCTACGTTGATTTGAATTGGAGTTCAAGCGTAGAAAACGATAGTTATATCATTATGCGCAATAATGAAATAATTGCAGAAGACATCACTTCTAATTTCTACACCGACAAAACTGCAATCACCTCAGGAACATACAATTACGCCGTTATGAGCAAAAATAACGGATGCACATCTATCCCATCAAACCATGTTATTGCTACAATATTAAAGTATAGTCAGGACATCATTGATGCAAATGCCACATTCGTTGACGAAGGCGTGAAATTAGAATGGAATATTTCTTCAAATGAAAGCAACACGCTCAACTACGATGACGGCAAATACGTCACAAGCGTCGGAAGCAGCAGCAACACTTGGGGAATCAGAGTGCCAGCGGAATGTCTCAGCATTTATGAAGGTGCAAAAATTACCGCAATAGAAATCTTCGACGCCGCGACATGTTCTTACAACTTCAACATCTATAACGGTGATACACCAAGTAACAGCAATGTCATTCATAACGAGACATTTAAAACAACAAAGACCAACGATTTCGTGACATTCAATCTTTCGAAGGAAGTTAGTTTCGACATCAACCAAGATTTATGGTTAACGGCAAAAGCATCGACATCAAGCGACAAGCCAATACCTTGCGGAAACTTCGTCGAGACAGCAAACAGCAATATGATTAAAGTCGGAACAGCTTGGAAAAGCGCATCTGAATACGATATGAATTATTCGTGGCTGATACGACTTCATATTGAACAGTCGGAAGACTTTGCAAACGAATTGTCATATAACATATACAAAGAAAACACATTGATTGCTTCAGATTTAAAATCAATGACTTATACTGATACTGACAAGAAAAATATTGGAGAGTCAATTTGTTATAACATTGATGTCATCTATAAAGACGTAGTGATTCTTTGTTCCGAAGACGTATGTCCGACGACAGAAACAGGGCTCACGACTGAAGAAAACAACACCTTGAATTTATATCCAAATCCAACAAGCGATTACGTCAAAATCACAGGCAACAATATCAATAATGTTAAAATATATTCACTGATAGGCGGAGTCATTTTTGAAGAAGACACCTATTGCAATGAATTACAAATTGATATGAGAGAATTCGGCAAAGGAATCTATTTGATTCAAGTCGCTACCGATACCGAAACAAGGACTCACAAAGTAGCAGTGTATTAAAAACTGAAAATTGAAAATTGAAAATTGAAAATTTAGGGACGCGATTCATCGCGTCCCTTTTTTCATTGCGTCCGAATATCAGTTTTCAGTTTTCAATTTTGTCAGGCATAATTTCAATTCGAAAAAAGAATATTCGTCACCGAGGACGTCGCGGGCTGCTGTCAATGAAGTGTCGCCGACTTCCTCAAAATATTCCGTTATCGTTTCAAGATGTTCTTTATCAACGAAGTCCTCGACTTCATAAAGTCCGTTTTTCACAATCTCGACTATATGATTTTCAATGGTTGACTTAGAATAATTTCTTTCTTCAGCGATTGCGTCTAAATTAAGACCTTCTTTTAGCAATTCCAACGTCTTCAGCACCGTGCTCGACAGATTCATCTCTTTCTGAGATTCTTCATCGTTAAAATCTTTATGTCCGAAGCCCTGATGATTCAACACTATATTAATAATGTCAGCGCCGAAACTCTTGATACGCGTAACTCCAAGTTTTGCAATATCTTTCAGTTCTCTTATCGTGACAGGTTTCTTTTCCACGATACGCAGCAGCACCGTCTTAGGAAGTATCTGATTTTCAAGTTTGTCAAATTCTTCTGCTTTTTCTTCACGCCATCTCATCAAGGCATCCATCAGAGGTTTGTCTTTCTTATCCGTTGATTTCGACTTCAGTTTAGAAGAAGAAAGATTATCCGCTTCGATGGTTTTCTTATTTTTCAACTCAAGGAATCGCTCGATATCAAAACCGTTTGTTGTCTGATTAAGGCAAGCCGTTTTAACATAAAGAATCTCCCTTATCATATCAAGGAGAGTCTTAACAGAAGTATTAACTGCCTTATTATCAGTCTCATTTACCAAGTCGCCGATATTTTCCAGTTCGTTGAGTTTCTCAAAGAAATAAGCCGAAGCCTTTTTAATTCGTTCTTGCAGGAAGTCAAAGTCGGAATTAGGATTAGCGAAGATTGAATCCACCTGACGAGCGAAGCGTGTCGCCACATCAATTATCTCTTCCCTGAAAAGTCGGCGTCGCTCAGCGATTTGATTTACAGCGTCTTTATCAAATATATTATCATTTTCACGAAGTACTTTAGCGAGTCTGTTCATCTGCGTCTCCAGTTCACCGAAAGAGAACAAGTCGATAATCATATGATGGAAGAACTTATATTCTTCTTTCTTGAGTCGCTCGTTATCAGGTTCCATCGAAGGTATTTTATTGACGAAACCATTTATTGTGTTATCATTAAACAACACATTATTTTGAATTTTAGACTTAAGCACCAGACCTTTGAGCGAAGTGCAGCGGCTCAGTGCCACATACACCTGACCGTGAGTGAACGCCATTTCAGCATTCAGCACCACCTTATCGAATGTAAGTCCTTGACTCTTATGTATTGTAATCGCCCAAGCTGTCTTCAGCGGAATCTGAGTAAAGCTACCTATTTCCTTCTCCTCTATTTCGTTAGTCTTCTCGTTAAGAGTATATTCGAAGTTCTGCCATTGAACTGGCGTCACATTGATAAGGCCGTCATCGCATTGAACCACAAGACCTTCGTCTTTTTTATACGAGATTATTTTTCCTATCTTACCATTATAATATTGTTTCTCTATCGAAGGGTCATTTTTCACGAACATCACCTGCGCACCCACTTTCAGTTCCAGTTTCTCTTTTGTAGGATACGCACTTTCCGGGAATATACCTTTTATTTCTGCTTCGAAGGTAAGCATCTTCGACTTTATCTGACTGAGTTTATGCTCGTTAATCTCATCAGCCTGAGAGTTATGCGTTGTCAAGGTGATATAGCCATCTTTATCTTCAGGTTCAAAATCAGGCAAGAAACGCTGGTTGAGCAAGTCGGCGCTTTGTTTATCCAACTTATTGTTTCTCACTTGATTAAGAATACCGATAAAATCCTCGTCGTTTTGTCGGTATATGTGATTCAATTCCACGCAGATGTAAGGATTATTTCTCAAGACGTGGCTGTCGAAGAAATATACTGATTTATAATAAGGTTGCAGCAGTTCCCACTCATTTTGTCGTGCCACAGGAGCCAGCTGTTGTATGTCGCCAATCATAAGCACCTGCACTCCGCCGAACGCATCGCTGCTACGACGCACTTTGCGTAACACGGCGTCGACAGCATCGAGGAGGTCGGCACGCACCATACTAATCTCGTCGATGACAAGCAAGTCGAGGCTTCGCATGATTTTCAGCTTCGTCTTGCTGATTTTGTTAGACAACAGCGACTGCTGTCCTTCCGGAATTATCGGTCCGAACGGCAGTTGAAAAAACGAATGTATCGTCACGCCGCCAGCATTGATGGCAGCTACGCCCGTCGGCGCGACAACGACCATTCGCTTATACGTATTAGCCGCTAAATTACGAAGAAAAGTCGTCTTTCCCGTCCCCGCCTTTCCTGTCAAAAAAACATTAACGTCTGTGTTTTGCACAAACCTGTTCAACATCTCAATCTTCTCGTTCTTTACCTTCATAATATTTAATTTGTTAGACGCATATTTCAAATGCTACAGTGGTGACAATTGACCGTTGAACGTTAAGACGCCACAGGGGTGACGTCTCTACAGTTTTCAACTTTCAATTTTCAACTTTCAACTTTCAATTTTCAATTTTCTTTAACGCCACCCTAAATGTCGTTCCTTGTCCCACCACTGACGACTTGACGAAAATCTTTCCTTTATGATATTCCTCCACGATACGTTTTGCCAATGAAAGTCCGAGGCCCCAGCCTCTTTTCTTGCTTGTATAACCCGGCTGGAATATTTGATTAAACATAGTCCGTTGCATTCCCTTGCCCGTGTCGCTAATATCAACAAACACATTTTCAGCATCTTCCGTCATTTCCACTGTCAACACGCCGTGGTCTTCCATAGCGTCGAGGGCGTTTTTCGTAAGGTTTTCAAGCACCCAGCTAAACAGAGCCGAGTCGAGAGGAACGAAGATTTCCCTATCAGGGATATTCAGCACGAACTCGAATTTATTGTTTGAGAAACGACGTTTCAGATACGCCATCGTCTCGTTGACGGAAGCCACCACATCGCGAGATTCCAATGTCGGGACAGAACCTATCTTTGAAAAACGTTCCGTTATAACTCTCATTCTATCAATATCTTTCTCCATTTCCGTCGTGCCTATAAAAGGAGTATCCTGCAGTTTCAGCAGTTCAATCCAGCCCACCAAGGACGTCAGCGGCGTTCCAATCTGATGAGCAGTTTCCTTTGCCATGCCAGCCCACACCTGATTCTGTTCCGAACGACGAGCATAACTGAACAAAAGATAAGCCACGATGATAAAAAATATGAAGACAAGTATCTGTACTATAGGGAAATAACTCACGACGCGAAGCAAGTCGGAACTTCTGTAATAGATGTAAGCCTTCTCGCCGTCAAGATAATTCACCTCTATCGGCATATTCTCAGAACTCATGATACTCAGCTGTTTCTCGACATAAGATCTTTCGTTCATCATAGACGTGTCGAGGTTGCCATAACTGAGTATTTCATTTTGCAGATGATTAAGAATGATGACCGGAACGCCGACGGCATTGTCTGTGACATCATTGATGAAAAGCGCGAACATATCATCGAGCACAGCTCTAAGTTCAGTGTAGATAAGAGATTCGTTATAATACAAAAACGTCTCCTTGCCATAGATGTCGATTTTTATCGGAGGATAAATGCTGAATTCATCTTGCATCTCCTTGTCAAAGACGACTTTATCCTGAAATTTCTTCGGAAGATTTATTGAAAGCGTGATATTATTTTCTGCATCGGTGATGACGACCGGAATACTGATATTGCTTTGAATGATATCAAGATAGACAACGATGTTTTCATTGTCTTTTGCCGCCAGGAAACGACGATACGCCATTGACAAAAGTTCGACTCTCTTGCTTTCCTGAGCACTGACTTCTTCAAAAAAGACCTCAGCATAATTCATCAGTTCCGCATGCGACTGCACCGCCTCCGCCCACATCGCCATCTGCTTCTGTTCCTGCATCGCGAACTTCTTCACCAAATTATTGGTGTAATACATCGAAAGACTTATTATCAACAACGCTATCACCGACAACGCAACTTTCCATCTTTTTTTCTTGGAATATAAATCGTTAAACTTTTTCATGCTGTAAAAATTATGTCATAAAAACGTATCAAAATCTTCATTTATTTCATTTTTTCCAAGATTAATACGTCCTTACAAATATACAAAATTTATGCTTATTTACCATTCTGTAAAACATATATTTTCGTATCTTTACGCCCAATTATTTACATTGTTTTTTATAACATTTATTTATTAATCCATGAAAAAACCAATAGTTTTATTATTACTATTATTCTGCATTAACATTTTCAACTACGCTCAAAATCTATGTTACATAGATCCTGAATTACAACAACTTATAAATCAAAAGAGCGATGATTTAATTAGCGTCAACATCATTTTAAAATCACAAATCGACGTTAACAAATTAAGTTCAAGGACACAAAGATTCAGCGATAGAGACGCCAAGAATGACGCCGTATTGAAAGAATTCAAGAAATTTTCCGAGACAAGTCAAAGCGATGTGTTGGCTGTTTTGCAAGCCGAGACAAGAAGCAACAAAGTCAGAGACATCACCTGTCACTGGATTACGAACATGATCAATTGCGAGCTTGCCGGCGATGTCGTTTATCAATTAGCTCAACACCCAGACATCATTGCCATCACATATAACAAATTGGAATACATGCTTTTCAACGAAGAAGCAAAAGAAGTCAAAGCAACGAGAGGCATGACTGAAAACATCAAGAAAATCAATGCCGATGTCGCTTGGAATTGGGGTTATACAGGCGAAGGCGTACTTGTATCTATCTTAGACACAGGCGTTAACATCAATCACGTTGACTTAAAAGACCATTTATGGGACGGCGGCGAGGAATATCCAAATCACGGTTACAACACATTGAATAAGACACACGACGTCAACGACGTTTTCGGACACGGCACACACTGCGCTGGCACCATCTGCGGCGACGGCACTTCTGGAACACAGACCGGCATCGCTCCTAATGCCACACTGATGGTCATCAAAGTCCTCGGCGACGACGGATTCGGTTCTGTCGACGCTATCATAAGTGGCGTTGAGTTCTCTATAGAAAACGACGCCGACCTCTTAAGTCTCTCTCTTGGAGCATCATTTTCAAACACTTATACTGACGGCATTTATCGTTCCTGCTTCACACACCTTTTGGAATTCGACATCCTTGCCGTTGTAGCAGCAGGTAACGACAGAACCAAAATAGACGAATATCCAGTGCCAAGAAACATCAATGCTCCTGCCAACTGTCCTCCAGCATGGATACATCCAGACCAGCAATCAAATATGGGCGGAACATCAAGTGTCGTCAGCGTCGGTGCTGTCGACTATTACGATGCTCACGCTTATTTCTCATCAGAAGGACCTGTCACATGGTCGGGAACACAATGGAACGACTATGTCTTAGACATGTCTTCAGAGTTAGACCCAGGCTGGCTCGACTACGACAACAACGAATTCGTTGCAGGTATCAGCGTCAACCCTTCATTCAAATGGGGCGTTATGTTCCCACCTTCAAAATTAAAGAAGTTTGAAAACGGCGAATTGACAAAAGTAGCGATGTACGACTGCGTGGCACATTCCGGCAACATTGAAATATATCAAGGCGGCGACACACCTAACGCCGGCATACTTGTTCTCAGCCAACCATTTGCATGCAGCGGTTCAAACAGTTTTGTAGAATTTGATTTAACAACACCACTTGCCATCGACAATACAGAAAACCTCTGGATTATCTTAAGCACAGATGACGGCGGCATAAATCCAGCGGCGGCATGCAATACAATACACGACCCTAACGGACGCTGGGTTGGAACGACATATAACGACTACACCACATGGTCAGACATCTGCGACGACTATGGTTATCTGCACACTTGGATGATACGCGCTTTCGTCGATGACAACTTAGGAGTCGTCGCTGCATTAGGCGCAGATGACAGCGAGTTCGGTCTCATCCGCCCTGACGTATGCGCTCCAGGATATGGCATCGTCTCAGCATCACATACTTCCAACGACGGACATATCAGTCTGAACGGAACATCAATGGCAGCACCATGCGTTGCTGGCGCAGTAGCACTTCTCTTAGAGAAAAACCCTTATATCACACCTGCT
Organism: Bacteroidales bacterium; assembly: GCA_045656905.1. GTDB lineage: Bacteria > Bacteroidota > Bacteroidia > Bacteroidales > F082 > Limimorpha. Next base: position 5,829 of record JAZOSA010000118.1, on the reverse strand, counting down.
CAGATATGCGAAGGTCTTGAAACAAAAGCTGTTAAACTAACAGAAAAGAAAAGCAACATGACAGGAAGCGGTCGTATCGACATCGCTGCGACAATGAACTTATTCGAAGAAGGCGGCGAACCGATAATATCTTTACAAGAAGTCACACCTACTGAGATAGCAGCAAACAAAAGCATACCACTCCAAATCACTTTGGAAAACACAGGCACCGCTCCAACACACGACATCATACTTAAACTTTTGTCAGACGACCCTAATGTCACTATAGTAAACACAGCTGCGCAATACGGCGTCATCGCCCCTGGAAGAAATGCGACAAAGACTTTCAAGGTAAAAGCAAAAGCCGATACACCTGACGGTCACATCATCAATTTCACATTAAGAGACGGCGATTGGGAAGAAACTTTCTCAGTGAAAGTAACAACCAGCGACAATATCGCAGACCTCAGATCTGAATTCAACATCTACCCTAACCCTGTTGAAAATCAACTCACAATAGAATCAGATGTTAAAATAGAAACCATCAATATCTACGATACTTACGGAAGACTGATGTCAACTAACGACGGACGACAGACGACTGTTGACGTATCTGATTTAAACAGCGGAGTTTATTTTGTCAGAATAATGACAGATAACGGAGAAGTAAGCAAATTATTCATCAAAAAATAATTAATCATGAAACGACACCTATTGTTATTACTATCATTACTTATTTGCCAACTCAGTTTTGCGCAAAACTACAACGTCATTGAGCCTGAGCTTCAAGAAGTTCTCAATCAAAAAGGCGATGAGATGATCAGTGTGAACATTATTCTTAAATCAGAAATCAACGTAAGTCATTTAAGAAATAATGTCAAAGGCATCAGCGATGTGAAGTCACAACGCCAAGCTATCGTGAGCGAACTCAAAAGTTTCTCAGAACAATCACAAAGCGACATCTTGTCTTTATTGAAAGCAGGTGAAGCAAGCGGCGATGTCAAAGACATCACATCACACTGGTTATCAAATATGGTGACATGCAGTGCAAGCAAGCATTACATTTACTTATTATCAGAACATCACGATGTCAAGATATTGGGTTACAACGAGTCACAGTTTTTGTTATGGGACGAAAAAGCCAAAGAGACAGAGCCACAAAGAGGCATCGCGCCTAATGTCAAGCACGTCTACGCCGACAAGGCATGGAGTGCTGGTTATACAGGCAAAGGCGTCCTTGTCGGCGTCCTCGACACTGGCGTCAACTTCCACAAAGACATAGCGAACAGTCTGTGGGACGGCGGCGAGGAATATCCAAATCACGGATACAACACTTACGAAAACAGCCACGACGTCTCTGACGGCTTCAACCACGGCACACACTGCGCAGGCATCATCTGCGGCGACGGCACCTCAGGCACACAAATCGGCATGGCTCCAGACGCCACAATCATGTGTATCAAAGTCATGGACAACGGCGGCGCTGGCAATGCCAACTCTGTCTGTTCAGGCATCGAATTCGCAATAGAACACGGCGCCGACATATTAAACATGTCGCTGGGTTTTCCAAACGCATCTAACTCAACACGCGAAGCATTACGTCAGACATACGAGAAAGCCCTTGAAGCAGGCGTCGCTATCGTCACCGCTGTTGGTAACGATGGTATGCTCAACCTCTCATTCCCTGTACCTAACAGCGTCAGAGTTCCAGGCGGCTGCCCTCCTCCATGGTTGCACCCTGACCAACAAGTCAATGCCGGCGGTCTCTCAGCATGCATCGCAGTAGGCGCAGTCAACTCTTCAAATAAAGTGGCTGACTTCTCATCAAAAGGACCTTTCACTTGGCAGACAACATCTTACGCCGATTATCCTTATCTCCCTGGAAGAGAGATAGGTCTCATTCGTCCTGACGTATGCGCACCAGGCGTCAGCATCGTATCATGCTCAAACACAAACAGCGGAGGTTACGCTAGCATGGACGGAACATCACAAGCTGCTCCTTGCGTGACAGGCGTGATATGCCTTATGTTAGAGAAAAAACCTTACCTCACACCTGCTCAGATATGCGAAGCATTAGAGACAACAGCAACAAAATTATCAGAGACAAAAAGCAACGAGACAGGCTCCGGATGCATCAACGCAATGCTCGCTTTAAACGAAATTGAAAACTACGAAGACATCACTGGCATAAACGACAATTATGACGTGAATGTCAACATTTATCCAAATCCTGTTGATGACAGACTTTATATTGAGACTCAATCTTTAATAGAAGGCGTTGTCATTTACACAATAACTGGCGTTATCGTTGGTCAACAGACAACAGACAACAGACAACAGACATTGTCCATTGATATGTCAGACTTAAACAGTGGAATTTATTTCGTTAAGATAAGCACAGAAGAAGGTGACATTGTTAAGAGAATTATTAAGAAATAATTAGCTGTCAGCCATCAGCTATCAGCTATCAGCAGTCAGCAGTCAGCTATCAGAAAAAATTGAAAATTGAAAATTGAAAATTGAAAATTGACTGCTGACAGATAAATTCAAAAATATGGACAAAAACTGTTGACCGTTTGTTGACCGTTGACTTAAAAAAATAAAATTATGAAAAAGACACTGCTTACATTATTATTAATACTTGCCTTCAAATTGGGTTTCGCTCAGAGTCCTGAAATTGAAATTCATTCATATTCACCAGAAATAGCAAAGGCTAACGAGAACATAGAGTTAAGCGTGACATTAATTAATAAAGGAGATGTCGCTACTGAGAACAACATCGCTGCCACTTTAACAAGCGACAACGAATTTGTCACAATCATTAAGGGCGATGCCACTTATGGACCACTGAATCCAAATGAGACACAAGAGGCGAAGTTCACAATATCAATCAATGAGTTATGTCCAGACAAACAAGACATCACATTCTCTTTAGAAGCCGTCCTCGAAGGAAGCAGCGTTGAATCAAATTTGTCATTCGACTTTGAAGACGGATTCCAAGGATGGACATCCATCGATGCTGACGGCGACGGATTCAAGTGGATAAGCACGACGACAAAATTAGGCGCGGGATACGGACGCGAAAGCGAGTTCTGCGTATTCTCACAATCCTACGACAATATCTTTGACATCTTATATCCAGACAATTACCTCGTGTCGCCAGAGAAAGTCAAAGTAACAAAAAACACCACATTCAACTTCTGGGCATGCGCTCAAGACTTAAATTATCCAGAAGATCATTTCGGCGTAGCAATTTCAACAGAAAGCAACACCTCAGCCGATGATTTTACCACGATAAAAGAATGGACCATGATAGCCAAAAGTACAAGAGAACAAGGAAATTGGTATCAATATTCCGTAGACTTAAGCGAGTATGAGGGTCAGGAATTATGGGTCGCAATACGCCACTTCGACTGCTATGACAAATATTTCCTCGTGGTAGACGACATTGAAATCGCTAACGTTCTGCAACCTTTGACATGGAACAAACAATTTTCTGTAAAAAACGACAACCCTACTCCTGAAATCACAGTGACATCAGTAGAATACGACAAAGTAGTTGCTGGCGAAGAGATGAGCATTGACGTCACTTTCGTCAATACTGGTTCAGGAGCAAGCACTTACAACACAGTAGCGACATTGACTTCAAACGACGAATACGTCACTATCGTTGAAGGTAAAACTACATTAGAACCAATGAATTGCGGCGATGAGATAACACGCACTTTCATCATCAGCACAGACGCTTCATTGCCAAGCGACTACGCAATGAATTTCGACATAAGCATATTGCCAGAAAGCGTTTCCGACGACGCCATCAGTTTCAAATATGGTTTTGAAGAAGACATGAATGGATGGACGACAGTGAATGCCGACAACGACGACCACACTTGGTATCACGCCACTTCCGCCAACGACCATAGCGTTTCAAGAATCGCCTCACACACTGGCAAAGGACATATCATGAGCGAGTCGTTCTGCAACACATATATGGAAGCCGTAACCATCGACCCTGACGATTATATTGTCAGTCCTATCATGATTGGCGTTACAGACAACACCACTTTCAGTTTCTGGGCTTGCCAACAAGATGAAAATTACAACGAACACTTCGGCGTCGCTATCTCTACGGCAACAGTTCCTACAGGCGACGACTTCACCACAATAGAAGCTTTTGACATTCAAGACTTACGCGCCACCGACTGGAAACAGTACACAGCAGATCTCAGTAAATACGCAGGTCAGTATGTCTGGGTCGCGATACGTCACTTCAACAGCGCAAACAATTTCGTTCTCTGCGTCGACGATGCCAATGTGAACAACTTCGTCCCTGGATTCAACTGGAGAAAATCATTCATCCTGATATCAGACGAGACCTCAATTACAGAAGAAAACATCACCTTCGATATTTATCCTAATCCGGTTAACGACAGACTTAATATTGAGACTCAATCATCAATAGAAGACCTTGTAATTTACACAACAACTGGCGTTATCGTTGGTCAACAGTCAACAGTCAACAGACAACAGACATTGTCCATTGATATGTCAGAATTGAATAGCGGAATTTATTTCGTTGAGATAAAGACAAACGATGGAAATATCGTTAAGAGAATTGTTAAGCTATAAGCTGTGGGCTTTAAGCTATGAGCAAAAAAGTTTAATGTCCATAGCTCAAATTCTTTTCCATCGATTATAGTTAAAACCGTCAAAATGCCGCCTTGGCTAAATAGCGTGAAGAAATTTCATTGTTGAAGCGGTTAAGACAAAAATGCTGTCTGAGCGAAGCGAGTTCATTTTTGTCCAGCGTAAACAATGAAATTTTAGCGGATTTAGACGCAGCGGCGAGCTTTTTCTGTTTCTCTTTTTTGCGGCAAAAAAAGAGAAAGCAAACTTCAGTTTGAAAAAAAATTGTATTTTTGTAACCTTATCTAAACAATACGGTTATGGATTACAATTTTAATGAAGTAGAAAAGAAATGGCAAGAATATTGGCGTAACAACCACGTCTATAAAGTTGATATTGACAAGAACAAACCAAAATTTTATATCTTAGACATGTTCCCATATCCATCGGGCGCAGGTCTTCACGTAGGTCACCCTCTCGGTTATATCGCATCTGACATCTATGCACGTTACAAACGTCTCAAAGGATTCAACGTCCTTCACCCAATGGGTTATGACGCTTACGGACTTCCAGCAGAACAATATGCGATTCAGACAGGTACACACCCAGCTATCACAACAGAGAAAAACATCAACCGTTATCGCGAGCAGTTAGACAAAATCGGTTTCTGCTACGACTGGGACCGTGAAGTTCGCACCAGCGACCCTGCTTATTACAAATGGACACAATGGACATTCATCCAACTTTTCAATTCATATTATTGCAACCAAACCAAAAAGGCTCAACCTATCGCTGAACTCGTCAAGAGATTTGAATCTCAAGGCACAGAAGGTTTAGACGCAGCATGCAGCACACCGCTCACATTCACAGCAGAAGAATGGAAAGCAAAGAGCGAGAAAGAACAACAAGAAATCTTGATGAACTACCGTCTCGCCTACTTAGCCGACACTATGGTCAACTGGTGTCCAGAACTCGGCACTGTTCTCGCCAATGACGAAGTCGCTGACGGACTCTCAGTACGTGGCGGACATCCTGTAGTACGCAAGACCATGAAACAATGGTTGTTACGTATCACAGCTTACGCAGAACGCCTCCTCGAAGGTCTTGAGACAGTCGACTGGAGCGAGTCAATCAAAGAAGTACAACGCAACTGGATCGGCAAGTCGATGGGCGCATCATTGTTATTCGACATCGCCGACAAAGACATCAATATCGAAGTGTTCA
>JAZOSA010000117.1:0-2396 GCA_045656905.1 Bacteroidales bacterium | reverse complement strand
CGGTTTCTGTTTCTTACTTAAGTAAGAATTGTACTACTTGCTTGTTCATATCTAAATCTTTCAAAGAACTCTTCTTTATCGCTATCGTTTTCGAAAGCGGATGCAAAGGTAAGGACTTTATTTCTAACCACCAAACTTTTTAGAAGAAATTTTTCAAAAAGTTTTTTTTGAGTGGTTTGAAGAACCTGACTTCACTTTCAGTATTTCAATCACTGCCGCATCTCTCTCGATTGCGGGTGCAAAGGTAGGGCTTTTTCACATACCCACCAAATACTCACAACGCTTTTTTAATACTTTTTTGCAAGCTTTTACGTAAGTCGCTGATATTCAAAAGATGTCGTAGAGCATAATTTAAAAGCATAAAACCATAACAAAGGAGTCGCGCGAACCTTAATTATTATATTATATAAAAAGAATACCATGAAACGGCCCCATCCTTCGCGTTTTTCAGCTTCGCTTTAGACTGGTATTCCCTTATTCCTTTGTTTTAGACATGAACTGGAAATTTATCGGCAGAAGTTCAGAGTAATTGGGTATCAATGGGTTAGGATGAAGATAACGGATGAAGTTCCTTATGTAGGAGCAAGTGGATGTACCCGAGATCCTTCACTCCGTTCTGGATGACATTCTTATACCCACGGAACTTCAGACGGGAAGTTCATTCTAAATGTTTCATTTTCAATAAGTCTGAAGTTCTTGAAGAAATGAAGGTGATTTTTTGTTTTTATATTCGCGAAGGCGAAAAATAAATTCGCCACGGCGAAATTTAAAAACGCTTAGACGTTTCAAGCAAAACGCCCTTTAGATTTGCACTATTAATTGTAGGAGGTAAAAATTATCTTTGCAGTTAATAAAAGTTAACCAAGAGAAGGAGGTGAACTAGTAAAACGTCAAGGTTAATGGCCTATGCTTCGAATCAGTCCTCCCTCTCTTTTAGTTGAACAGGCTCCAGTTAGAATTCTAAGCTTACGACTTGCTAAAGGATTTAGAGGGTTCAACCTATGGTTAACTCATAAGAAAAAGCAAAGATATGGAAAAGAAATGGTTTGTAGGCATTGATGTGTCAAAAAAGACATTGGATTGTGCAATCCTCCGTCTGGGCGGTAAGGAAAAAGAAGCAGTTTGCTTCCAGGTTCAGAATGATGAAATAGGTTTCATGGATATACGTTCAGGAATCAGAAGTCGTAAGATTGAAAAGAACCAATTGGTCGTAGTAATGGAAAACACTGGAATGTATTGTTTCGAACTCTGTTGCTTTCTGGAAGCAACAGGAATTGACTATTGCGTTTTAAACCCTCTACATGTCAAACTCTCCTTTGGCCTTGTCAGAGGAAAGAACGACAAGCTAGACTCTGTCCGATTAGCATCTTATGCGAGACTCCATAGAGAAGAACTGAAGTACACCCATCTGTCTTCTCGGGTCATCATTCACTTGAAGGAACTTATAGCAGAACGCAAGCATTATACCAATGCGTTAGCAGCACTAAAGAACTTCGATCAGGAACCCAAGCCCAAAGAATGCTTATCTACCAATGAACGCGTCCGCGAAGCCAAAACCTTCTGGGAAGAAAAGATACAGGCTGTTGAGAAGGAAATGCTGGAATTGGTCTGTCAAGAACCGGATTTACTGGAAAATTACAACCTGCTCGTAAGCATCAAGGGAATAGCTCTTGTGAATGCTATAAATACAATTGTATATACCAACAACTTTACTCTGTTTACGAATGCCAGAAAATACGCATGCTATATTGGCATAGCCCCCTTTGAATATACTTCCGGAACGAGTGTCAAGGGAAGAACAAGAGTTTGTAAGGCTGGAGCAAAATCCTTGAAAGCAGACTTGAGTATGGCAGCGAGAAGTGCCGTAGCCTATGATAATGATATAAAGACGTATTATCAGAGGAAAAAGGACGAGGGGAAACACTTCGGAGTGGTATTGAATGCGGTTAAATTCAAATTGGTCGAAAGAATGTTTGCTGTAGTGAAAAGAAGAAAACCTTATGTGGATATTTATAAATATAAAAGCCAAATAGCCCGAGACCAAGCACAACTGGCTATTTGACTTTTTTAACAATTTATTTTTTAATTAAAGCTTGGAGAAGTCTTAGAATTCGAAGCGTTTGGATCAAAATGCTTCGGCGTTTTTAAACAAAGTATGAAGTGAGGTGATTATTTCCCCTTGTGGCGATTCGCGCGCTTCTTGCGGATTTCAGCCTTCATCTTGGCAGCACCCGAGCCATGAAGGCCAGTGATATACGTTTTTTTCTTGGCTTTTGTCTTTACTTTATCTTCTTTCGGTTTAGGGCCGGCAGCTTTCTTGAAGACTACCCCTTCGGTCAAAATCTTTTCTACATCCATATTATTCAAATTCTATCAGTTCTACATCTTCTGCCGAA
>JAZOSA010000116.1:0-49558 GCA_045656905.1 Bacteroidales bacterium | reverse complement strand
ATAAAGCTGTGCGGCATCCATATAATTGCAGGCATTGAATGCCTTTTCCGCTTGTTGAAGCACAGTCTGCGCATAAGACATCAAGGAAAAAAGAACAATTCCTATTGTCAACAATGTTTTCTTTATCATAATATTATGTGTCTTAAATCCCGTACAAGGAATAATTTTTTCATAATGATTTTTTAAATCAATTATTTTTTACCCAAGTCTGCGATCTTCCCAACCAACCTTTCTTGTCGAGAGAACCGCGAAGAGTGATTGTGTTATCTTCTGCGTTGTAAGAAATCTTAGCGAAGTAAGTTTTCTTTGACTCTGGTTCGTAAACGGTACCGCCTTTCAACATACCATCTTCAGCTTTCATATCTTTTACGATAACCAATCCTTTATTTGGACTGTTTGGATTTTCAACGCCATCTTTAAAAGCCTTGATAATCTGTCCGTAATAGATACCATCTTCGCCTTGATAAATATTAACAAGAGCTTTTATAGCACCTGTTTCATCGTCAACGGTATACCATTCACCTACGATTTTGTCGATTTGTGCTGTTGCAAATAATGAACTAAACACTAATGCTAGTAATAAAAAACATTTTTTCATAATTCTCATTTTTATTGGTTAAACAATCAGTTTTAAATTTTCAATTTTCAATTTTCAATTTTCAAATTCACCTCACCCACGTCTGCGACCTTCCTATCCAGCCTCTTTTATCGAGGGAGCCGCGCAGCGTTATGGTGTTGTCTTCTTTATTATAATAAACCTTTCCGTAATAATTCTTCTTTCCTTCAGGTTCGTAGATGATGCCGTTTTTCAACATTCCGTCGCATTCTTCCATATCTTTCACGACGACCATATTTTCAAATCCGGTATCTTTCAACTCCTGTCCTTTCCAAAAGACTCTCAATATCTTACCGTAATAAAGTCCGTTATCGCCCTTATAGAACTCGACAATGCCTTTTGTCTCGCCCGTCACATCATCAACAGTACGCCATTCGCCCAAAATCATTTCCACCTGAGCAGAAGCGAACATTGAGATGAAGAATAATACTATTAATAAAAGGTGTTTTTTCATAATGTTTAATGTAGAATGTAGAATTATAATTTTTCATTCTTCATTCTTCATTCTTCATTCTTCATTCTTAATTAAATTCTCAATAACGACTGGATAATGTTGATATTCGAGTTTATGAATCTTCGCTGCGAGACTGTCAGCGGTCTCTCCTTCTTCAAGAGCGACTTGTGCTTGGAAGATGATTGCTCCGCTGTCGTAACATTCATTCACATAATGAATTGTGATGCCTGAAACTTCTTCTTTAGCAGCGACGACTGCTTCGTGGACGTGTTCGCCGTAAAATCCTTTGCCGCCGTATTTTGGCAACAAGGCAGGATGAATGTTGACGATTTTATTTGGGAAAGCATCGATGAGATGTTTTGGAAGAAGCCATAAGAATCCAGCCAAAACGACAAGGTCGATGTTTTGATCTAACAATTCTTTTGTGAAATCTTCACTCTTGAATTCAGCTCTGTTTATTATTTTACATGGAATTCCAAGGTTCTTTGCTCTTTCAATTGCGTATGCATTTGGATTGTTACAAATGACATTAACTATTTCAACTTCTTTATTATCTGCAAAATATTCTGCTATTCTTTGCAAGTTGGTGCCTCCGCCTGAGACAAATATCGATAATCTTTTCATATTTTATTTTGTTAATTTTTATTCACGTTTAAAACTCTAATAGATTCATTCGGTTCAACATCGAACCAGATAATCCATTCATTTCCAGAATGAGTCTTTCTTTTGTCAAAAGATTTTCCATTGTCTAACGACATCTCTTTAACAGAAATCAAAGATAAACCTTTTATTGTTTCGTTGTTATTATTTTTTAACATTACGCTTCCATCTTTTTCAACTCTATATTCAAGATGACGAAGCTGCTGCTGGTATTTCATATAATTCGCGACTGTTGTCGGCAGTAAAATATGCTTATCGCGCATATCAGAAATTCGTTCAAGAGTTTTGTTAAATCCTTCTTTTGCAACATATTTGCCATCTTCAATTGTCCAAAAACCGCGGCGTTCTTCCACCCAAGGCGCGTAGATATGTGTTATCAGGACGTCTCTGAAGTCAGCGACCTTATCCAACATTTCCTGACTAAACAAATAATTCCAAAGTCTATTTTCACCAGGTTCTGTAGCGCAAGGCGTCGTCCAAAGAAGAATGTCAGGATAATTTTTCAACGCCATCACTCTTGGCAATGGGAAAGCATCGCCGAATCCAGGATATGGACGTAGCAAATTATTGTCATACAGATAATTGTCGAATGGACGCATATCTTCCAAAGCCGCATTCCACGGGAATGTCACGCCGTTTTCTTTCCATAAATCATAAACATAATATGGCGACATAGAATCCAATCCATCACACACCATATTCTCACGATTATTCTGAAAACCATTATTGTAGCCATGATCTATCCACGATGGAGAAGCGAAATTCTCTTTCATAAACGCCAAGGCTTCGGCAAGATAATCGCTAGTGGAAGTATACTGGTCCGGAGTGTGAAGACAAATTTCGAATCCTCTGTCATTCAACTGTTTCAAGAAATCAAAAAATAAAGAATCTGTCTTTATCGTAGAATGCAATCCTGGAAAATACGGATTTTTCTCAAAATTAACTACAGAATCTGGATTATGATAAAACACGCTTTTTGTCACAGGAATGTCGTAATAAGCGAAACCACCTACCGCATCTGCAATATTAACAACATCCTCACTTCCGAAATATGTAGCACGATGCGTCTTAATATCCGACCAATCAGCGTGTTCCGTCCAAATGACAGCAGATTCATAACCATCGAAAACCGGCATAAGACGAGGCAAATCAACTTTATCTGTCAATGAAATCACAAATGAAGAACTCAACGACTCTCCTTTTTTCATTATTGTTGATGAGTTATCTATGTAATAATCAACAGTATCTAGCAATTCAAATCTCACCAAAAGATGGTCGTAATAATAATCAGCGTTGATATGTGCCGTTGCATTTTTAACATCTAACTGAATAGAAGAAACATCATCTGGATGATAAAGATTCAACTGCTTATCAGAATAGGAGACAGAAAAACCTTCTTTATCCAGATAGTAAACATCCTGATAATCACAAGTATCGACAAAAGGATTTCTTCTATAAACCGTAAAATCATCATTCAGGAAAGGAATTATCAACGATGATTTCAATACTTTTACATCTTCGTTAAATGTAGTTTCTAAATAAAAATTAACATTTGGATTGTTTTCTTCAGAAGATAATGTCAGATTTGTCGTAAAATGCTGAGTTGCTGAGTTGCTGAGTTGCTGAGTTGCTGAGTTTTGAAATTCTGAAATTTGAACTTCAACCGTATCATTATCAACAATCAAAGAATAAAATAATGATAATGGTTTTGTCAGAACGCTATCATTTTCATCAGCAAGAACTATTTGACCTTTCTTTTCAGAATAGAGTATGTTAACAGATTTTGTGTTAAAAATATTTTTCAAATCTTTAGGAATATCATATTCCTCTACTTCATCAAGATAAGTCGGAAGGTTAAAATATTTTAAGTTGAATTTGAAATCATCAATAACAAAATATTCGTTATGACCATTCAAGACATAGCAGTTCAGTTTAGATTTTTTAAGGACATCGTTAGGCAGGTTTAAAGAAAAACTATTGTTATACCATTGATTTTCTGCAACAAAACCATTAGACATAGGAAAAGAATTCCATAATACAGTTTTGCCATCTCTTTCTAAAGAAAAGACGAATACAGCATTCAACTTCGCTTTTGCTTTAATCATCATATCTATAGAAACCAATGCATTAGCATTTTTAATGCTATCATCTATTTTGTAATTAAAGCCGAATGCATAAGTCAAATTGGCAGGGCATTCACACACGTAATTTCCTGAGAATGCAGAATCACTTTCTATGCGGCGCATATTTTTCCAAACGACGTCAACGGTATCATTTTCAAAGTCATTGAAAAACCTTATTGAATTATCTGAGACAGTATTATTTTGGCAGTTTGACAACAAAATTATCAATAATATGAGCAGCGATAAAAATGATATTCTCTTTTTGAAATTAACCATATGTTTTTATTTTACTTTTCCCATTCACCATTTTCAAAACATTGAACACCAAAGCTTCAATAGTATAATCTTTCGGATAAGACTGTATTGGTGCAAGATTTTCAATTCGTTGGTAAAGATACTTAAAAAAATGCTTGTCGGAGAATATTTTTCCGGACAAAATAACGGCGTCTATTTCCCCATCGAGGGTTACATAATGAGACGCTATTTCCTTAGCGATCTGATATGCCATGACTTCCAGAATCAGATTTGTTCTATTGTCATTTTGCGGCAACGACATTATTTCATCGCAGGAATTTGTCGCGATATAGTGATGAAATGTCGCATTTCTGTTAATAAGCTTTAACATTTCATCTTTAGGATAATGTTTTTTAAACAGCATATCAACGACATTCGACACAGGCATTGTTCCAGTTTCAAAGAATCCTATCGGACCGAATCCCATATACGCCTGATTCACGTCCACGACTCGCCCTTTCTTATGAGCGGCGACAGACACGTTTCTATCGCTCACATGACAAAATATGATATTCATTTCATCATAATTTTTATTAAGAGATCTGGCATATTTCCCCGACAGATATTTATGAATGAGCGCATGGAACAGCGATTTTTTCCTTGTGACAGGATGCGAGAAAAAGCTCGCCACTTCCGAGCGTTCATCAACGGAAGACGGGTCGATGACAAGAGACCTCACTCGCAAAACACTAGCGATTGTAAATGCCAGAAGTCCGGACATATTTATAACATCGTCGCCACCTACTCCATCGATCAAATCGCCAACCATACTTTTATCTATTTCATAAACGCCAGATTCACAAGGCTTAAGAAGTCCGCCTTCAGCAACGACATATTGAATAGACTTAATATCGACCGCATCAATCTTCAAGCGATTCATAATAGCATCACGACGAAACGGGAGTTGGTCAACGACGTTATCCATCTGAATAAAATCGTCTTTTGAGTGATCTATATCACATTGATAAAATATGTTTTCATCTTTGCTGACTGCAATTCTAGTGTAGAACACTTCTGTTATTATTGATAATACAATTGTTGACATTATGTTAATTTTTTTTAACAAATCAACAATAAAAAAGCGATAAAGTTTTAAACCCTATCGCCTTATTTGTATTAACAATTTTAGTTTTTATCAATCCACATTATCGTGCAAGAAGGAATTGCTTTCGCGTATGCCTTTGTCTTTGTTTGACGAGTATGAAGAAAGTTGTTGTTCCTCATTATTGAAGATATTGAGTCCCATACGTTTGTAAGCAGGTTGGTTTTCCAGTTCTTCAATATGTTCTATTGACCTGATATTCATATTGAGAGAAGACAAGCGTTGACGGCGCATCAGTTCCTGTTGACTGATGTCATTTCTACTCTGGTCGGTCTTCACCTTATGTTTCACGAGAGTCTGTGTATCTGCGCTATCTTTCACATATGATGATATTCCAAAATCCTCGTCATCATCGTTGTTGCTAAAAGGATTATTATAAACACGAGTTGTTGGCATTGAAGTAGGCGTATTTGTATTTCTTTCAGCAGACACGTTTCTTGTTGGAGCAGAGTCATTATCATTTACATTACCGTCCATGACATCATCGTCATCTCCTAATGTATGTACTTTTTTCTCTTTTCCTTTAGGTTCTACTTCTACCACAACAGGTTCTTCTGTTATTCTTTTATCGATGACTTTTATCTCTGGTTCTGGCGTTGGTTCAACGACCTGAGCTACAGGTTCTTGTTGTACAGGTTCTTCTATCGGGCGATTTTTTGGTTTTGTCACATCGTCGTACATATTATGTACTTTTGTTGTGCTATCGGTCATTTCATACAACACATGAGGTTTGTCTTCTTTCTCATTAAAACCAGTAGCGATGAGAGTTACGTTAATGCCGCCACCTAATGAGACGTCTTCGCCGTTACCCCATATCACTTCAGAGCAGTTACCTGTTGCATCCTGTACGTATTCTGTTATTTCCATAACCTCATCGAGCGACACTTCGTCATTACCGGAAGTGATATAGATAAGGATATTTTTAGCGCCCTTGATGTCGGAGTCGTCGAGGAGAGGAGAATGTACGGCTTCTTCCACGGCGCGTATTGCTCTATCTTCGCCTTCTGCATAACCCGAGCCCATTATTGCCTTGCCGCTATCGCGCATAACGGTATTGACATCTTGGAAGTCGACGTTGACATAACCTGTCACTGTAATGATTTCGGCAATACCTTTAGCGGCGGTCTTGAGCACATCGTCAGCCTTTTTGAAGGCCTGAGTCAATTTCATATCGCCGTATTCATCGCGGAGTTTATCATTGCTTATGACGAGGAGAGTATCGACATGTTTACGGAGTTCAGCGATGCCATCGAGAGCTTGTTGTTGTCGGCGTTTGCCTTCACAGCTGAAAGGCATTGTCACGATTCCGACTGTCAGTATATCGAGTTCTCTTGCCACAGAGGCCACTACTGGAGCTGCTCCTGTTCCTGTGCCGCCGCCCATACCAGCGGTGATGAACAACATCTTAGTGTCTTCGCCCAATATTTCGCGCAATTCTTCTGTTGTTTCCAATGCAGCTTCACGACCCACATCAGGTTTGTTGCCAGCACCGAGAGCTCTTTTGCCAAGATGCACTTTTTTTGCGACAGGACTTTTTTCGAGAGCTTGATAGTCAGTATTACAAAGTATAAAATCGACACCTTGGATACCTTCGGTAAACATGTGAGTAACAGCGTTGCTACCGCCGCCGCCAACACCGATAACCTTGATGATGTTAGGTCTTTCCTCCTTAGTATCGAATTTAATTAAATCTGTCATAGTTATTTACTGTATTTTCTTAATATCTGAGTCAAAGTTTCTTAGTCAATATTATCTGATTTGAAGAAAGTAGATAAAGTTGTGATGATGTTACCCAATGAGAATGATGTTTTCTTTGTTTTTTCGCCATCGCCATTGTCATTATTATCATCGACATCATTATCGTTGTCGTTTTCTATTTCTTCGACATAACCACCTAAGACGAGTTCATTTCTCAGGCTGCGGTCTTGCAACTTACCTCTTCTGAGATCGTATTCATACTTGGCGATGCCTTCCATAACGAGACCTATACCTGTTGAATACAATGGACTTGCGAGATCTTCTGCTGTTTCATTAGCGAGATATTCGTTTGGATATCCCAATCTTACTTCAAGACCTGTCTTGAATTCAGCGAGTTGACGTATATGTTTCATCATTGCGCCGCCGCCAGTGAGAACGATGCCTGCTATGAGTTTATGTTCTGAGTTAACTTTTTGGATTTCAAAGTTAACCAAGTCGAATATCTCTTCAAGGCGAGCTTGAATAATATTTGCGAGGTTTTTGAAAGATATCTCTTTTGGTTCGCGTCCGTGGATGCCAGGGATTGACACCACTTCATCTTCGCTGTTTTCTATTGCCACTGCGGAACCGAATTTAACCTTTATCTCTTCTGCGTATTTTCTGATTATGGAGCAGCCTTGACGGATGTCTTCTGTTATGATATTACCTCCGAAAGGAATTACCGCCGTGTGATAAATTATCTCATCATAGAACACTGCGATGTCTGTTGTACCGCCGCCTATGTCAACGATAGCGACGCCGGCTTCTTTTTCATCCTTACCGAGCACTGCTGATGCTGATGCAATAGGCTCAAGTATCATATTTTCCATCTCAAGACCTGCATGTTCTATACACTTGACGATATTCTTGACTGCCGATGTCTGTCCTACGATGACATGGAAGTTAGCTTCTATCTTATTTCCCACCATGCCTTTAGGCGAGCGGATGCCAGCTTCGTCGTCGACGATATATTCTTGAGGTATGACATTGATGATCTCTTCACCTGGAGAGACACCAATCTTATACATATCTTGTCTTAACTTGTCAAGTTCTTGGTCCGATATTTCAACGTCGGCGTTTTCTCTGATAAGGACGCCACGATGTTGAAGACTCTTGATATGATGACCGGCGATACCGACATTAACGCTTTTAATCTCCACTTTCGACTGTTCAGATGCTTCGGCGACGGCTCGCTTAATGGCGTCTACTGTCTCTTCAATATTAAAAACCATTCCTCTCTTTACGCCGGTTGACTCTGTTTTACCGTAACCACGTATTTCAATTTTGCCATTAGGCATTTTTTCTCCGACAATACAGGCAATTTTTGTGGTGCCAATATCCAAACCAACTATATAAACAGGATCACTCATATCTTCTTATTTTTTTATTTTGGTACAAACTACTTGGTCTTTATAATTCAAATTTATTTCTCTATAGTTGTCAAGTTCAGGATTTCCTAGCATTTTATCAAAGAAAATCTTCATCTTCAACAACTTTACTTTCACATCATTAACATCGCCAAAGATAACAATAATATTTGTGTTATTTACGGAAAAAATGTAATTTTTCTTCTTGTCGTAATGAATTTGTCTAACACAAGATTTGGCGTAATTATCGTTCAACACTTCCTTGACGAGACCGAATGTCTCTGGCAAGACTGTATTGGCATAAACCTCGTCGTTAACGTTGCCCAACTCCTTAACTGGAAACTTAACTCCGCTAACGACAAGAAGGCGTGGAACATATTGATTTTCACTAGGGTAAATATTACCGTCATTATCAATATACACCGACTGTCCATTTGTTGAGTAGACGCGCACAATAGGTTCGCATTCTTCTATTTCCACGTCAAGATATTCATTCAGGTTCATCGACGCTTCTGCATTGATAATCCAAGGATTAGCGTTCAAGGCATTCAACACCGAATCTACGCTTATCATACTGACCTGATAATTGTTCGTCGTGTCGCATATATCGAGTATCATCTGATACGTTTTATCGTAATCGACGAAACCCTTATCTGTTTTTCTTACTATTTCCAGATTGACATCTTTCATCTTATCATGGAAATGACCATAGGCGCAATACACAGCCAACGCAATCAGCGCCGACAGCGTAAACACGAGCAGCAATATGTTAAGGACCTTTCTCATGATTCAAGCAATGTTTCTATTTGTGGCACAAAACGGTCGATGTCGCCGGCTCCCATTGTCACAATCAGTTCCGGTTTGATTTTCTTTATTGTTTCAATGAGTTCATCTTTTTGACATATTTGTTTTTCCTTACACGATATCTTTTCCAGCAATACCGATGATGTGACTCCCGGCATTGGTTTTTCGCGAGCCGGATAGATTTCCATCAGCAGCAGTCTGTCGGCGAGCGATAACGCTTCTGCGAATCCATCCATGAAATCGTGTGTTCTTGAAAACAGATGCGGCTGGAACACCAGCGTCAATTTTCTGTCTGGGAACACCGACCTCACCGCTTTCAACGAAGCTTTTATCTCTTCTGGATGATGTGCGTAATCATCGATATAGCACACTTTGTCATTATTGACTCTTATGTCGAAACGACGAGCCACGCCTTGAAATGCAGCGAGTCCTTCTCTTATGGTCTTCATACCAACACGAAGTTGCAGGCATGCAATAATCGCCGCCATAGCATTCAAGACATTATGTTCACCGAAGAGTTGCATCTTATATTCGCCGAAGTCGAGACCTTCCGATGTCACTACAGAAAATCTTGTCATGCCGTCAACGACTCTGACATTACGCGCCATCACGTCGGCGTCTTTAAAACCATAAGTGAGTTTCTTTCTGTCTGTAACAATTGGAAGCGCTTGATTGCATATCACGACGCCATCTGTCTTTGTCTTATCAACGAACTGATTAAACGCCTCGAACACCTGCTGCTCATCGCCATATATGTCAAGATGATCGGCGTCTATTGACGTAACAATACTAATATGAGGCGTTATCTGCAGGAATGACCTGTCGAATTCATCGGCCTCCATCACAACGACTTCGTCGTTTTCGTCACCGATAATAACGTTGCTGTTGATATTCTTCGCAATTCCTCCGATGAACGCCGACATTGGTTTTTGGGCATAATGCAAAAGATGTGACACTAAAGACGTCACTGTCGTTTTGCCGTGACTTCCTGCCACTGCCACGGTATCACATTGACGTGATATCTCGCCAAGCACCTGAGCGCGTTTTATAATCTTAACGCCTTTGTCACGAAGATAATGCAGTTCCTTTGAATCCGAAGGTATAGCAGGTGTCAGAACCACAAAATCAACATTTTCAGGTATCAGAGCAGGGTCGTCTTCATAATGAACAAGGATGCCCTCTTCTTCCAACTTCCTAGTCAATGGCGACGGCGTTTTATCATAACCAGACACATAGCATCCTTTATTATAGAAATAACGAGCCAAGGCACTCATGCCGATGCCGCCAATACCTAAGAAATATATGTTTTGTTTAGCAATCTTGTTCATGACAAATATCATTTATTTAAAATCATTTCTATCTGGTCGACAATATCTTCTGCCGCATTTGGTCTAGCGAATTTAGCGATATTGTTTTTCATTTCCTCTTGTTTCTCAACGTTTTCCAACAAACTGAAAACCGCAGGCAACAATTCTTTTTCTGTCTCTGAGTTTTTCACTATCATCGCCGCATTGGCATTGACAAGACTCATTGCATTTTTAGTCTGATGATCTTCGGCAGCAGTTGGGAGCGGCACGAACACCACGGCCTTGTTGAGCAGCGAAAGTTCAGAAATCGACATTGCTCCTGCGCGAGATATCACGACATCTGCAGCGGCGTAAGCAAGATCCATTCTGTCGATAAAGACTGTGCATTTTATTCTATCCTGAAGTCCGTTCTCTTCAACTTCCTTAACAGCTTTTTCATAATAATGCTTGCCTGTCTGCCATATCATCTGACAATCATTTTCCTTGAACGAAGCAAGTTGAGCCGATATGCCCCTGTTAATTCCAAGAGCTCCTTGGCTGCCTCCGACTAGAAGTATGGTTTTCTTTTCAGGATTAAGTCCAAAGAAACTGACGCCTTCATCCCTCCTGTCATTCATCGGGACAATATTGTTTCTCAACGGATTACCCGTCAAGACTATCTTATCTTTTGGGAACCACTTCTCCATATTATCGTAGGCGACGCAGATTTTAGACGCTTTCTTTGCCACGATTTTATTTGTTATTCCTGGATATGAATTCTGTTCTTGTATCACGATTGGAATTCCCATTGAAGCAGCAGTTTTCATAGTAGGTCCGCTAGCGAAACCGCCTACTCCTATCACGACATCAGGTTTAAACCTCTTCAGTATTTTCCTTGCGTTTATCATACTGCTGATAAGTTTGAACGGGAAACTGAGATTATCCAACGAGAGTTCTCTTTTAAATCCGCTAATCCACAATCCTTCAATTGGATACCCTGCTTTAGGCACTCGGTCCATTTCCATTCGGTTTTTAGCACCTATAAAAAGTATTTCTGCCTGAGGATAACGTTTTTTCAGGCAATCGGCTATTGCGATAGCAGGAAAGATATGACCTCCTGTACCTCCGCCGCTAATTATTATCTTCGGTTGTTGCGAGTTCATCTTGTCTTTCTTTTGGTTTATCCAATTCTTTTGATACACTTAATATTATGCCCAGCGCGCATCCTGTGAACAGTATCGACGTTCCTCCCATACTTACGAATGGCAGCGGCTGTCCTGTAACTGGGAACATTCCGACTGCAACGCCAATGTTAACCATTGCCTGCATAACCATCATAAACGCCAGTCCAAACGCCACGAAACCACCGAACGACTGCGGTATCGTGACCATAATCCTAATTGCTCGATATAGTAAAATAAGATACAGCAAAACCACAAAAGCGCCCATCACCAAACCATACTCCTCGACTATTATGGCAAAGATAAAGTCAGAATATGGGTGTGGAAGGTAGTTACGTTGAGTACTTCTGCCCGGTCCTTTTCCTATAACGCCGCCTCCTG
Source organism: Bacteroidales bacterium (assembly GCA_045656905.1). Classification (GTDB taxonomy): domain Bacteria; phylum Bacteroidota; class Bacteroidia; order Bacteroidales; family F082; genus Limimorpha. The sequence continues at coordinate 37,553 of JAZOSA010000116.1, read as the reverse complement.
CGATAGCGATTCTAGATTGTATTGACTGAAACTCCTCAGCATCTGCTTCTCTAGCAAGTTCTTCCGCGCTTTTATCTTCATCATCCTTAAACTTCTCAACAAAACTTTCCATACGTTGCACCCATACACCTGTCCTACCTTTATCTTCTGCAACATTTAGTACTATTACCAGATATATACTCATGAGAACCAATGCACAAGCAAGAATTCCCATAAGATATTTCATATTGATTCTTCCGACAAACAAAAGCACCAAACAACTGGCCAACAAGATACCTGCCGTAGAGAAGTTCTCTGGGAATATCAATCCCACCACTGCCACAACAGGCAATACGAGTGGGATAAATGCGCTTTTAAAACTTTTTATCTCATTCTGTTTCAATGTCAATTCTCTAGCCAGATAACCTATCAACGCAATCTTTGCAAAGTCGCTACTCTGGAACGATACGCCCAAAATACTCACAACGCGTTGCGCTTCATTAAGATTTACGCCAAAAAACAAAGTATAAGCCAACAATGGTATTGAAATCCAGAATGCTATCTGAAACAACCTTGAATAATAAGTATATTTCAAACGATGAGCAGCATACACAGCGCCAAGACCCAAGACTAACCTAAAAGCATGACTCAACAAGACATACGTATTCTTGCCATCATATTTAGCATTAGCGTAAGTGCCGGTTGCGCTATATACCGCCATCAAAGATATCAGTGCCAACATGATGATAACGATCCATATGACACGATCTCCCTGAAATATCCTATTAAACTTTTTCATTATTGTTTTACTTTAAAGAACGAACGTATTGTTTAAAACTGTCACCTCTTTCCATATATGAGCTATAGTCGGCATTGGAGTGCGTTGCAGGTGAAAGCATTACGCTATCGCCATAGTCTGCCATCATCGCCGCCATTCTCACTGCTTTTTCCAAAGACTCACATTCCACGACATTTCCGCTCAGAATCTCATCATATACCTTATGAAATTTCTCAGCATTGCCACCTATGCAAATTATACCTTTGACATGTCTCTTCACCTGAGCGACGAGATCTTCACAGTCGTTGTTGTTTGCATAAGTGATCCATATTACAGGTTCATTCATATTGTCGAACGAGAACCACGCTGCTTCTGTTGAGCATGCTGCCGAGTCGTCATAATAAGTAACGCCGTCAATAACATCGACGTGTTCGTATCTATATTTCACATTTTCAAAGTCACAGAAAGCCTGTTTTATGCTTTCTTTTCTTATCTGACTCATCTTTGATGTGATGGTAGCCGCTGTTGTCTGTGCAGCGGTTCTTCTACCTTGCTTTGCCAATTGTTCTAATGTCATAATATCTCAGTATATCTTGTTATCTTATAGTTTTCATCATCTAATTTTCAATGTCAATATTGCCACTGCTGCCAATATTATGCTTACGATCCAGAAGCGGAATGTTATCTTTGTCTCGTGATAAAGCTGCGATGAACCTTTAAACACCACCTTGCATCCAGGGTCGTTTTTCTCAACCAATGCCAATGATGTTCTATAGTGATCATGCACCGGCGTTCTTTTCCAAAGGCGTTGTCTGACACCTTTTCTTCTTCCTGCTTTATAATAAAACTTCTGCAATATGACCGACACGCTTTCCCACAAGAACACGCCGCATATCAATGGAAGCAACAATTCTTTATGTATGATGATGGCCGATACCGCGATGATGCCGCCTATTGTGAGACTTCCAGTGTCGCCCATAAATACTTGTGCCGGATATGAGTTATACCACAAGAATCCTATCAAAGCACCAACGAAAGCGCACATAAACACCACGACTTCTTCTGTACCAGGAATAAACATAACATTCAGATAGTCAGCCATCACCAGGTTACTTGACACATAGGCCAAGATTCCGATAGCGACACCCATAATCGAGGAGTTGCCCGCCGCCATGCCATCCATGCCATCGTTGAGATTTGAGCCGTTCGAAACTGCTGTAACAACGAAAATCGTCATTATAACAAAGAAAATCCAACCTGCCCAGTATTTATATCGCTCGCCCAAGAAATTGAACAAGTCTGCATAGTTCAAATTGTTTTCCTTAATGAAAGGAATCGTTGTTCTAGTTGACTTGACGCCCGGAGTTTTGACTACTATTTCCTTATTATTTTCAATCTTTGTCTCAACTTTTTCATTCATCACAACAGCAGGACTATAACGCAATGTAAGTCCGACTATCAATCCTAAAAGTATCTGTGCTGCGACTTTATACCAGCCATTGAGTCCGTCTTTTTTCTTTTTAAAAGTCTTGATATAATCATCTGCGAAACCGACGATGCCCAACAACACTGTTGTTACTATCATCAATATCATATAGACATTTTTCAATTTGCCTATCAAGAGACAAGGTATCAGAATCGCTGTTATGATAATTATGCCGCCCATTGTCGGAACGCCTTTTTTCTGAGTATTAAAAGGGTCTATACTCTCATCGCGCTGTGTTTCAGATATCTGATGTTTCTTCAACAATTTAATGAAATATTTTCCGAACCAAATTGATATCACCAGCGACAAGATTATCGCGAACAAGGCACGGAATGTAACGTAAGTAAACATACCCGCTCCTGGGAAGTCGCAACACTGTTCCAAATGTTCAAACAAATAGTACAACATCTTTTATAATTTTATTTTTCGTTAAACGCCTTTGTCAATTCTTCAACATCGTCGAAATGATGTTTCACGCCTTTTATCTCTTGGTAATCCTCATGACCTTTGCCTGCCACGAGTATTATATCACCTTTTTTCGCGAGTGCCACTGCTGTTCTGATGGCTTCTCTTCTGTCTGTTATGCTCAGCACCTTGTTATAATATTCGCCGCCGACACCAGCTTTCATCTGTTTGATTATCTCTTCTGGTTCTTCAAAACGAGGGTTATCGCTGGTGATAATGAGTCGATCGCTTTTCTCCACTGCAACTGCCGCCATCTCAGGTCTCTTGGCAGCGTCTCTGTTGCCGCCGGCACCCGCTATCGTTATAAGTGTCTCATTATGAGTCCTTATCTCATTGATGGTGTCAAGCACATTCTTCAAAGCATCTGGAGTGTGAGCGTAATCGACTATGCCAACAATTCCCGCTTCCGACTGAACGACTTGGAAACGTCCTGGTGCACTTTGGAGTTGGCTTATGCCTTTCAACAAGTCATCATCGTTCATTCCCAACAATGACGCTGCTCCATATATAGCAAGCAAATTACTTACATTAAATCTTCCAACCAAATAGGTAAATATATTATTCCTATTGATTTTCAATTCCATACCATCAAAATAACTTTCCAAGACGACACCTTTGAAATCAGCGTCGGTTCTCAACGAATATGTCTTTTTCTTTGCTTTTGTATTTTGAAGCATCACCATGCCGTTCTTGTCATCAAGATTTGTAAGAGCAAATGCCGACGATGGAAGATTGTCGAAGAATTTCTTCTTTGCATCGCGATATGCTGCCACTGTCTTATGATAATCAAGATGATCGTGAGTGAGATTTGTAAATATACCGCCCTCGAAACGTAGTCCGGCGATTCTATCCTGATCAACGGCATGAGAACTCACTTCCATAAAAGCATATTCACATCCGGCATTGACCATCTTGCTCAGCATCTCATTGATTTGCAATTGGTCGCCAGTAGTATGCGTCGATGGAACCACCACATTGTTGATTCTGTTTTCTATTGTCGACAACAAACCGCAAGGATAACCTGCATTAAAGAAAAGTCTGTACAACAATGTCGCTATCGTTGTCTTGCCATTTGTTCCTGTAACACCGACAAGATGCAACTTCTCTGATGGTCTGCCATAAAATTCAGAAGCTGCAAGACCCAATGCTTTTGCTGTATTATCAACGACATAATAAGTGACATCATCTGCAATATTTTCAGGAATACGTTCACACACAACGACATGACAACCTTGTTCTATTGATTTAGAAATATAGTCATGACCATCGACTTGCGTTCCGCGCACTGCAAAGAAAGCCACATCTTCCGAAGCCTTTCTTGAGTCAAACACCAACGAAGCAACCGTTCTATCATCGCGTCCTATCGTTTCAACGATATTGCACTTTCTTAATATGTCGTTTATCTTTTTCATTTTGAAGTTAAAGTTAAGTTAATAACACTTCCTTTTCTCAATTCTGCGCCCGCTTTCACCGACTGTGACTTCACCTTGCCATATCCGTCAAATTTCACTTTCCAACCCATTGATTCCAAAACGTATACAGCGTCAGTGACATTCATGCCAGTCATATCCGGCACTATTTTATCTTCAAATTTCACCGAGTTAACAAAAAACTCGTCATTGTTTTGCTGGACAGACACCCATTCTCCATTTTCAACATTATCCACGAATGGTATATTCTCCATATTGCAATAATCCATAAAGTCGTTGAAATACACCATTGACGATGTTGTAAACGAATTGCAATTTGCTTGATATTCACCTTTTTCATCAACTACACCCAAGCGTGTCGCATAAACCTTCTCCGCCAGTTCCTTAAACACCGGTCCCGATACCGAACCTCCGTAATACTTCTTGCCACGAGGATTGCTAACCACTATGATACAAGAGTATTTAGGATCATCAGCAGGAAAATATCCGACGAATGTCGCCGTGTAATTCTTCTTATTATAACCCGCAGAACCTTGAGAAATCTGGGCTGTACCTGTCTTTCCCGCCACAGAAAATCCCAACTTACTCATACTCTTTGCAGTACCATTCTCCACAACTCCTTTCAAAAGTTCTTGCAAAGTTGATATTGTATTTTCCGAAGCGATACGTTCATTTATCACTATAGTATCAAACACCTGTTTAACCTCATTGCCATGACGTATTTCATTGACAAACTGAGGTTTAACCATAACGCCATCATTTGCTATCGCATTATAGAATGTAAGTATCTGTATCGGCGTCATCATCACCTCATAACCAATTGACATCCATGGCAAAGACAGTTTTGACCATCTCTTATCGCTTGTAGTTTTGATATCAGGTTTTGCCTCGCCCTTAATGTCAAGGTTCAGAGGTTCATTGATTTTAGTCTTATAAATAAGGTCGATATATCTCTGAGGATTATCTTTGAACGCCTCTTCAACCAAGGTCGCGAATGCTACATTAGAAGACTGCTCAAAAGCATTACGAATCGTTGTATTACCTTGTTCGTCAGTAACACGATGTGAATCACGCATCGTCCTATTATAAAACACCTTATAGTCTGTAGTTCCCAACTGAAGTTTCCTGTCTATATTAAAATCAGGGTCATTCTCAAGAAGCGCACACATAGTAATCGCCTTAAACGTAGAACCCGGTTCCACATTATGACGCAATGCAAAGTTATAAGCCTCTTCATACTTGTTTTTCTTCTCATTATAACTTAGCGACGCCATCACCTCCACAAAACCCGACTTAACATCCATAAGCACCACACAACCTTGGAGCGCATCATTTTCTATAAGACACTTCTCAAGCGCATTTTCCGCAACATCCTGTATCTCAATATCTATAGAAGTATAGACATCATCACCGTTTACAGGTTCGCGATTCTCTTCCGATGGCATCGGCATCCAGAAGTTACCATTGATACGTCTGACGAGTTGCCTGCCATCTTTACCTTTAAGAGATTCATTGAAAGCGCCTTCAAGTCCAACAAAAATATTCTCTTCTTCCCTGACGTAACCTATTGTTCTGGCAGCCAACTTACCATAAGGCAATTCTCTCACATAACTTCTTTCAGAAATAAAACCGCCCTTATTCTTTCCTTCTCTGAAGATAGGAAACTTCTGCATTCTTTTATAATCAGCGACACTTACTTTATTGGCAATCTTGACATAACGTTTTTTCTTTGCACGAGAATCCTTAAGATATGAAGCATATTGCTGCTTGGATTTATCGCGCAACAAACGACTCAAACTATCAGCAAGCATAGCGACTTCCTTGTCAAACAAATCAGCCTTGACAGAAACCGGATCAAAATAGATACTATAACGAGGCACTGACGTTGCCAACAAAGCACCGTTTTTAGAAAACACATTGCCTCTATGCGCTTTCTCGTCTCTAATCTTCAACTCGCGCTTACTGGCAATTTCCATAAGCTCGTCTTTTTCCCTCACCTGTATCTTAACAATGGCAACAATAGCACATATGGCAACGAAAACAACGACAGCATAAACGGCGAACACCCTCCACAACACATCATTTTTAGGATCAATCTTCATCACGTCCTCCTTTCTCCTCAACGACGATTTGCCTCAAAGGTTCCACAGATTCTTTTATACCTTTATTTTTCAACATGTTAACCATGTTAGACTGCTTTGTAATCTTGGTTATCTCCGACTTAAGATAGACATACTCCACATGAAGTTCTTCTATCTCACGATTTGATTTAGCTATGTTCCTACTTACATCTTCTGCAATGTAAACATTTGTTATGTAAAGCATTGCCAAAAACACTATATAGAAAAAGAAAGGGAACAAACCCACAAAACCATCCTTAGAGAATATATCGCCGCCCATAACGCTGGCGACCGCATTTCTCACTTTTACAAGCACCGTTCTGAAAGACGAAGAACGAGGAGCAACAACCTGTTCTTGAGAATCAACATCCTCTACCAGCACTTCTTGTCCCCGAACATCATTATCGCCATTTACGTTATTCAGACTTTTCATTTGCTTCTCCTTTCTGCCACACGCAATTTCGCGCTTCTAGCTCTGCTATTCATCTGAATCTCATCGTCTGACGGAACGATAGGTTTGCTTGTCATTAATTTATAAGGTGTAAGCTGATTTCCAAAGAAGTCTTTTTCCAAGTTACCATCAGCATTACCTGTCTTCATAAAATTCTTTACCAATCTATCTTCAAGAGAATGATACGAAAGCACGACAAGTCTTCCTCCTGGATTAAGCACGTCGGCACATTGACCCAAGAACGCCTCAAGCACCTTCATTTCTTCATTAACCTCGATTCTAAGAGCCTGGAATATCTGAGCAAGCACCTTGTTTTCAGAACCTCTTGGCAAGAATCTCGCAACCGCCGCTTTCAATTCATCAGTCGTCTCTATAGGAGCCACCTCTCTTGCCATAGTTATAGCGTCGGCGATAGCCATCGCATTTCTCAACTCGCCATAACGAGAAAACACCGATGCCAAAGAAGAAACGTCGTAAGTATTAACAATGCTCGCTGCATCAACAGCAGACTTCTGATTCATTCTCATATCAAGACGACCATTGAAACGAGTTGAGAAACCTTTTTCTGGAGTGTCGAACTGATAAGAAGAGACGCCGAGATCGGCAAGAATACCATCAACCTTACCGCCACAGTAAAGTTGAAGGAAATTTTTCATATAACGGAAGTTCTGCGGAATGAAAGTAAAACGACTATCGTCGATGACATTTTTCGCAGCATCTTCATCCTGATCAAAAGCATAGAGACGACCATTTTCACCAAGACATTCCAAAATACGACGAGAATGACCTCCGCCGCCGAATGTCACATCAACATAAGTTCCGTTAGGATTGATATTCAAACCTTCAATACTTTCGTTCAACATTACAGGAATATGATACATCTCTTTAATTTTTATTTGTTAACCAATAAAATCACAATCACCTAATTTTGCAGTAAGCATCTCCGCAAATTCTTTTTCAGAAATCTTAGAATCTTCTATTTCTTTCAACGAACGATCCCAGATCTGCATTCTGTCAATCAAAGAAGTCATAACAACTTCCTTGACCAAATTAGTCTTTTCCATCAAATCCTTAGGAATCTGAAGACGACCGTTAGCATCGACTTTCACCATACGAGCGCCTGCGTTGAAACGACGTATCAACATCACATTCTCAGCCTTGAAAGGATTCAATTTGCCAAGTTTTTCCTGCATAGAACGCCAGTCGCTCATACCAAAAAGTTCGAGACAATCGCCAAAAAGACTAGGACGAAGCACAAAACCCTCTTCTATCACCTCGCCGAGCTGTTCCTTGAAACTGCTAGGAAGAAGAAGTCTGCCCTTACTATCTAATTTACAATAATATTCGCCGATTGGATAATTCATTCTCAAATCATTTTTTCAACTTGTAAAATTAGTGCATTTTTTCCCACTTTACACCACTTTTTTCTATTTTTTTTCAAAAAGTTTTCAACAATAATTGAACACCCAATAAAATATAGGATTTCAGGAATTGGGGATTTGATAGATTACCTTTTTGAATAATCATAGCACTTCTTTTTCCTTATATCAGCTCAGGGCAAAAAAGACGCCACAATGTGACGCCTTTAAATTGGACGCGATAAATCGCATCCCTACAATTTTCAATTTTCAACTTTCCGTTTTCAATTTTCAATTTCCACCCCACTTCCTCTTTCCCTCATATTCAAGAAAAAAAACTTTCTTGCTTTATTTCAATAATTATTTATTTTTGCAAAAGGGAAAAACCGTTTCATAAAATCGGTTTCTAATATTGAATATAATGAGCGAAAATAAAGCATTACAAATTGACATTGAGAAGATTATTAGCGAAAAACTTCCAAAACTTGCCAGCAAGCTTCCAAGATTCGTTTTCAAATATTTAAAGAAAACTCTTCACCAAGATGACATCAACGGCTTGTTAGGAAGAACCGAAGGCATATCAGGACTACCTTTCGTGACCGAAGTCATGAAAGAATTCAAGACCTCCGTCAATGCCGTCGGACTTGATCATATAGAAAAAGACGGACGCTACATAGTCGCTGCTAACCACCCAATCGGTGGTCTTGACGGCATCGCACTCATCGACACCGTCGGAAAGATAAAGCCAGATGTCATCACTCCTGTCAACGGCTTGTTACTCTTCGTTCCAAACTTAAGACCCCTTTTCATTCCTGTGAACAAATTAGGCAGCAATGCCGATAACATCAAGATTTTCAACGAGACATTCGCTGGCGACAGAACAATCTGCTACTATCCTTTCGGCTTATGTTCAAGAAAACATAAAGGCAAAATCATCGACTTGGAATGGAAGAAAACATTCATCACAAAAGCAAGAACATACCAACGCGATATTATCCCGACACACATTTCAGGAAGAAACAGCAATTTCTTCTACAATCTTTCCAACATTCGCAAGAAATTGGGCATAAAAGGTAATATTGAAATGTTGTATCTGGTTGACGAGTTTTACAAACAAAAAAATCAGACTCTCACCATAACATTCGGCAAACCAATACCATGGCAGACATTCGACAACAGACATACCGATGCCGAATGGGCAATGAAACTTAGGAACTTCGCTTACAATCTTCCAAACGATTGCGAGCAGACTTTTGACCCTGAAAAAAATTATACAATATAAATTATGGAAAATATCATCGAAGCAGTTCCAACAGAAGACATCATAAAAGAACTTACCGAGGAACGTTTTGTCAGAAAAACAAATTTTGGTCACAACGAGATTTACGTCGTCAACGCACATAACGCACCTAACACTATGCGCGAAATCGGTCGTTTGCGCGAGTGGGCTTTCCGCGAATCTGGCGGCGGCACCGGAAAAAGCATCGACATCGACGAATTTGATACAAGAGACGAAGCTTACTTCGAACAACTCATCGTCTGGGACCCAGTCGAAAAAGAAATATTAGGAGGTTACCGTTTCATCGAATGCAATAAACTTCCTATCAAAAATAACGGACAAGTCGACACTCCAACATCAGAACTCTTCTATTATTCAGAAGATTTCATCAAGAATTACCTGCCATATACCATCGAGTTAGGACGTTCTTTCATCCAGCCTAAATACCAATCAACAGGCAACGTCAGAAAGAGCATCTTCACACTCGACAACTTATGGGACGGACTTGGCGCAGTGCTGAAACAAACACCTAACGCCAAATATTTCTTCGGAAAAGTCACTATGTATTCACAATACGACGAGGCTCTCCGCGACATGATACTCTTCTTCATGCACAAATTCTTCCCAGATAACGACAACCTCATCTATCCTTATCCTAACGTCGCTATCAAGACCAAGGCAAGAAAAGCAATCATGAAACTGAGACTCGACGGAAACAACTACCAAAACAGTTACCGCACTCTCAGCAAATACATACGCGAACACGGTTCCGTCATTCCTCCATTGTTCAACGCTTATATGAGTTTGTCAGCCACGATGAAGACATTCGGTACAGCATTGAACGCACCTTTCGGCGACGTGGAAGAGACAGCTATTTTAATCACCATAGAAGATATCTTCCCAGAAAAAATAGAAAGACATCTCATCTATGACAAAAACGAAAAACCGGAACACCTTAAGTAAGTTGACAATTGACAGTTAACAATTGACAATTTTGAATGTGTAACATCTATTAGAATTTACAATGATAATAAGAAAAGCTTCTTTCTTGCAGAGTAACACCAAGGTTGACAAGTTGCCGAGTGCCAACAAACCAGAATACGCTTTCATCGGACGTTCCAATGTTGGCAAGTCATCATTAATCAATATGTTGACAAACAAAAAGCAACTTGCAAAGACATCGTCAACTCCGGGAAAGACAATAACGATAAATCACTTCATAATCAACGACGAGTGGTATCTGGTCGACTTGCCAGGATATGGTTTTGCGCAACGTTCCAAGAAAGACCGCGAGTCGTGGAAAGTGATGCTCGACAGTTACATCAAAAACAGAAAGAATCTGGTCTGTATGTTCGTCTTGGTTGACAGCCGCATCGAACCACAGAAAATCGACTTGGAATTCATCAGTCACCTCGGAGAACTGCAGATGCCATTTTCTATCATTTTCACTAAAGTTGACAAGATCAAAGAAGTCGAGCTTCAGCGTAACGTACAAGTTTACAAAAACAAACTCGCCGAACAATGGGAAGAACTCCCTCCTATTTTCATAACTTCATCGGAAAAAGAAATAGGAAAAGACGATGTCTTAAATTATATAGAAAGTCTGAATGAAGAAGTTAAAGAAGTGAGGTTTTGAATGAACTATGAATATAAAAAAAAGAGTTTCTGGCGAAACTCTTTTTTTTGCAATATAGTTTTCTATATTCGCTTTGGATTACTTCTTAACAAAACGTCTTATAAATCCGCTATCGTTTGCAACAATCTTGATAAGATAGATTCCACTTGTCAAGTCTGAGACATCAACGAAATGTTGTCTAATTGCCACATTGTCTTGTTGTCTTCCATAAACATCATAAACGACAATATCTTCAATTTCGACATCCGTTTCTATATAAAGTTTATCTTCAACAGGATTTGGATACATATTGAACGTAGCGGTTACTTCATCGACAGCATCAGGCACTGTCGTTGTAGCGCAAGCCTCTTCTGAATCTTCAGAATATCCTGTTATATAACCTTCAGCATCTACTTCTGTGATTGTAAACACCTTGAAACAATATGTAGTATTTGGCAACAGTTCTTCAAATTCTGCAACAGTTTCATCTGTCGCTCCAAGGAAATCACCTTCATACATAATACCATATGCCAAAGCACCCGGCACTGGATCCCACGACAATCTAATCGTTGTCGAACTTGTTGCCACAGCTTTCACATTAGATGGAGGAAGCACTTCCGTATCATCTCCACCGGAACCCGAACCTGTAGTAGCGCAAGCCTCTTCTGAATCTTCAGAATATCCTATTATATAACCTTCAGCATCTACTTCTGTGATTGTAAACACCTTGAAACAATATGTAGTATTTGGCAACAGTTCTTCAAATTCTGCAACAGTTTCATCTGTCGCTCCAAGGAAATCACCTTCATACATAACACCATATGCCAAGGCACCCGGCACCGGATCCCATGACAATCTAATTGTTGTCGAACTTATTGCCACAGCTTTCACGTTAGATGGAGGCAGCACTTCCGTATCATCTCCACCGCCATCACCAGCAGTTGTAGCGCAAACTTCTTCAGATGGGTCAGAATAACCTTCTTCTACAATTGTCACAACCGTGAAGCAGTATGTTGTTGCAGATGCCAGACCTTCAAAATAATACTCAAGTTCATTTTCTGTATAGCCGACAAATTCTCCTTCATACATAATACCGTATGCCAAGGCAACAGGCACCAGATCCCACGACAATTTGATTGTTGTGCCAGAAGCGACAGCCTTCACATTTTTAGGAACAGGTATTGAATTGGTTCTGACGAACAAGGTCCATTCTCCTTCAGAAGCAATCCAGTCTGTGCAGTTGTTTTTCACTTCGCGAGTAAAGACATATTTTCCAACTGCAAGACTCTCTGCAGAAGGAGTATATTGAGCCGAGTTTGAATTTTCGAGGACTTCTCCATTCATCTTCCAACGATAAGTAAGCTTACCCGGACCTGTAGCGTCCTGAGCACTTGCTATAACAGAAGCGCTTTCACCCACAGCTATCTCTTCTCCTTCAGTAGCTATAGCACCCGCTTCAAGTTCTTCATCTGATGCTTTCACCTCTACCGTTGTCGTAACGCTAAATCCTGTAGCATCAGCGACTTCAATAACATATGTTCCAACGGTAAGATTTTCAAACGTATAAGAAGTATCCAACGCTTCTGATGTCTCATCACCTAATTTATAAATATAAGGAGACAGTCCAGATTTTGCCATCACCTCTATTGCGCCATCAGACTCTCCCTCGCATGACGGAGAAGTAACATTAACGACTTCTATCGACAAATCATTATCAATGAACTCAGCCACGAGATTACGGTCTTCTGCAATCTTAAACTTATACGAAGCATCTGTTGAAACTTGAATTCCATTTTCCGTCCATTCTTTGAACGCATAGCCGAGATTAGGAGTAGCTTTCACCGTTACGTAAGTAGTTTCAAAATAGGTTCCGCCACCTTCAACGACTCCAGCATCTTCCGGATTAACAGATACGCTCACCGTATATTCTTCCGATTCAGACAATTCTACGATAATATTTTCCGATTTTGCAGAGCCTCCAAAACAATTTGTCTCTACAGAATATTCATATACGCCAAATTCGAGATCTGTATCATCATACGAATTTTCCTTTATCTCATTCGCAATCTTTTCTCCATCACGATATACATTATAAGTATATGCACCATCTGTGATATGCGTTCTTATAAGAAAAGAAACACCTTCTCCAAAAAGAGTTCCGGGCGCGCTATAGGCATCTTGATCTTCGAAAGATATTCCATCATACGAATAAACATGCGAATACGTATTTCCACCTTGATCGGAAGAGACAGGCACGACGAAATCTCCATCATCGACAGGATGAAATATTATCAGAATATCCTTGCTATAATCAATCACAAATGGAGTATCCAATGTCACTGTAAACCATTTATCATTAAAATCACTTGTATATGTAAATTCCTGAGCATACACCTTCTCCGCACTAAACGTTCCTCCCTCAGTACCCCACACACTTTCTTCGGTATATATCTGCAATTCATATTGACGGCTTCCCACTTCCGGATCTTCATTAATCATTGTCTCGACAGAAACTATCGCCTTGCCTGCATGTGCCGACAATTCCTCTTTAGGAAATTTATGTCCCCAATAAGAACAGCCGTACAGGAACCAATCACTAGAAGCAAAAGGAAATAATATTCCATATCCCATACTATAAGGTTCTTCTCCATATTTAAGCACATAGTTTTCCGAGGCAGGTGTTGTCCAAGTCAGACTAACATTATTGACATCATATCTCTCTGCGACGAGATTTGTCATCTCTGGACCTGGATAAAGAGTTTCAACTGCAATCGTTTCTGAATCAACAGATGCCATCTCATCTTCGGCAACACTTTTTACGTAATATACATGTTGTCCCGGAGCCATGTCTGTATATGAATTATCAGTAACCTTAGCAACAAATCTGTCATCGCGATACACCTTATAGCAATCGGCATCTGTCACTTCCGACCATGTTATTGTAGCGTTAGGGAAGTCAACTTCAGCGGCGAGGTTTGTAGGAGCGTTTATTCTAGGCGTTGCCGGATTTGGCTGAACACCTATTATAATTATATTATTATTGCTATAAGAACCGTTTCCTGAGCCTATGCCACCTGTTCCAGGAGCAAGATTACCAATAAGATAGTAGCCATCGCAATATCCGCCCCATCCCCAGTTGAAATGAAAATAATCATTGGCATCATAACCGTCACAGACAAAAGCATGACCTGTTTGTCCATCATCTCCGGCATAATAGACAGGGCGACCTGCATTCAACTCAGTCTTTAACAAATCTTTCCATTTCTCATCTGTATAATAGTATTTATAGACATATTGAAGATTAGGGTCATAGTTGAAATAATCTTTCAAAGCATCTACCACATCTTCAGAATAAGCTCCGCTTCCTCCATTTTCTGACGATCCATACATCATATCAACAGAAACACCGCAATGGTACATCAATGTCGCCACGGCAATACCAGATGCTTCGCCATAATTAAAATCATAAAAATAAAGCATATTATCCCAGTCGTAGAGAGTTTCATCAAAATTTACAGCAAGTTCGCCTATATGTCCCCATGCATAAGAATGTTCGCCCACTCCACGATGAGGCCATTCCCAGTATTTCATAATCTGAGCCATTGCTGTCGCCACACAACCCGTAACAGCTTGTTCTTCATTTATCATCGGGCACATCGAATTAAAAGGGAAACTCTGATCCCACTGTGTTTTAATGAGTGGTTCAACAGCAGAGCGATATTTTGCAGAAGGCTTCTCTCCTTTCGCGAAGCTCTTCCACTCAGCCTTCACCATTTCGGAAGCGACAACCTTATCATCAATAAGACCTTGGATTCCTTTATCAACATTCTTAAGCCATTCATATACATTGACCGACATATCTTTCACCGCAAAAGGATTCTTGTCGGAATATGCGATAATCGGCGAAGTCCTGTCGTCAGCGGAGACGATAACGAAGCCGTTGTCGCTGCTGAAGATATAGAAGTTGTTGAAATTAGTCTGAGGACTTAAATCTTTCAACTCAGCTTTTGGCAACATTGTTTCTGCCACATTCTTTGCAACCGAACCCCTAACTCGTTCTGCATACGATGCAAAGGAGACAGACAACAATACAAGAAATAATAAAAATCTTTTCATAACACGTACTTTTAAGTAGTTTCTACTCGGTTTACTTTTGTTACAAATTTTATATTATTATTTCAATTTTGCAAGAAAAGATTCAATTTTTATATAGAAAAGCAATCACTTAATTATCATTTACTTAACAAGAAACATCAACATCATCGGCACATATATTGTACTGATTCAAATAAAATTACACGTAAAAATCAAACAAAAAAAAAGCGACTTTATTCAGCCGCTTCATTTTTCGTTTCAAATTTTCTTATCAGTTCTTCTGGCGATAATCCTAAGTTTTCCAAAGTAGATTTCACATCTTCAACCATAGGATTGTCAGGATATTTTTCAATGAACTGGCGATATGTAATTTCGGCATTTTGCAAGTCGCCGAGTTTGTTTTCATAGACGAAACCTTTGATAAACATCGCCATTGGAGTCATCTCAAAATCAGGATATTTCTCAATCAAGACATCAGCGATTTCAATAGCTTTCTGAGGCGTTTCAACGCTAGTTCCAACTGCTATATCAAGTGCCTTGAAGACAAAGTCTGGAGACTGACTATCACTTGGATTCTGCTTCGCGAAAAGCAGGTAAGCATCAACAAGTTGTATCAAATTTTCCTTTTCAAAAGAAACGCCTTCGGTAAATACCTTTGCCTCAAGCTCATTGATTTTCTCTACCGACATCTTTTCGACGCACGACAACATCATCACTGCAACGAATATACTTAACAATACTTTTTTCATAATGAGTAATTAATGAAGATTGTAAAATGAAGAATGTAAAATGCAGAATGCAGAATGATATTTTTGTAATTTTCTAATTATGCATTATGCATTGTGAATTATGAATTAATTTATCTTCTTCTTTTCGCTGGGAAAATCATTTTATAATCGACTGGAACGAAGCCTTCTGATATGTTACGCAATTTGTTTTTGAGCATCATTTTGCGCATTGGAGCGACTCTGTCGACATACACTTTTCCTTCAAGATGGTCGAACTCATGCTGGAAGACGCGAGCGCATATTCCATCAAGTTCTTCTTCGTGTTCGACGAAATTTTCATCTAGATAATTGACTGTCACTCTTGTTGGACGAACGACATCTTCATTCATATCTGGAAGACTGAGACAGCCTTCGCGGAACATCCATGTCTCTTCTGAATGATCAACGATTTCAGGATTGATGAAAACCTTCTTGAAACCTTTTGCTTCAGGATAATTCTCGACGAAAGGTTCAGCGTCGATGACGAATAATCTTATCGACTTATTGATTTGAGGAGCTGCGAGTCCGACACCTTCTGTGTGATACATTGTTTCGAACATATCAGCTATAAGTTGTTGTAAACCTGGATAATCAGGAGTTATTTCTTCTGCTATTTTCTTTAAAACAGGATGGCCGTAAGCCACTACAGGTAATATCATACTTTAAAATTTAAAATCTATTTTTCTTAATTGCTTCCGATTCCATATAAGACTGCAAGATGATGGTAGCGCTGATGGTGTCGACGAGTGCCTTGTTCTGACGTTGCTTCTTACCTAAACCAGCGTCAATCATAGTCTGGAACGCCATCTTGGATGTGAAGCGTTCGTCGTGACGTTTGATGTCCATCTCAGGGAGCGCTTTTCTTAGCTGACCGATAAAAGGTTCTATGTAACGACTTGATTCAGAAGGATTGTTCTGCATATCTTTTGGTTCTCCAATCACAATAGTCTCAACGTTTTCTTTCTTGACATAATCCAAAATAAATGTCAATAAATCTTTTGTATCGACTGTCGTTAATGAATTTGCGATGATTTGCAAAGGGTCGGTCACTGCTATGCCGCAGCGTTTCCTTCCGTAATCGATTGCCATTATTCTTGCCATTTCTTAATTTTTGTTTGCAAATATAATAAATAGTCAACAGACAACGGACAACGGACAACAGATTTTTTAGTCTGGAATTGAGGAATTGAGGGATTTTCAAGTCGCCGAGTCACCAAGTCTCTATGGCCCCAAGTATCGCGTAGAGTCGTACGAACGTGTGACTTTGTATTTAGGAATTAGGAGTTGATGATTTTTTAGGCAACTATAAAACTATTTTGAAAAATAATTTTTCTAAAAAACTTGTTGTCTTGTTGTCATGTAGTCTTATTGACTTTTTCGTATATTTGCATTAGTTCATAACAACATCACTACATTACTAAAATAATTATGGAAAATTTAAGAAACATCATAGAAAACGCTTGGGATGACCGAGTTTTATTGGAAAAGGAAGAAGTACGCGATGCCATTTGCGATGTCATTGAAAAGTTAGACAAAGGCGAGTTCCGCATTGCCGAGAAAATTGAAGGCAAATGGATTATCAACGAATGGCTAAAGAAAGCCGTTTTGATGTACTTCCCTATCAACAAGATGGAAGTCATGGAGAGCGGCGTTTTTGAATATTACGACAAGATGCCTTTGAAGAAAGGCTTTGAAGAAGCAGGCGTGCGTGTCGTTCCGCCAGCGACAGCAAGATATGGAGCCTTTATTAATAAAGGTGTGATTTTGATGCCATCGTATGTCAATATCGGAGCATACGTCGACAGCGGCACTATGGTCGACACATGGGCGACGGTAGGTTCATGCGCACAGATTGGAAAGAACGTACACCTGAGTGGCGGCGTCGGCATCGGCGGAGTGTTAGAACCATTACAAGCAGCTCCTGTCATCATCGAAGACAACTGTTTCATCGGTTCGAGATGCATCGTCGTTGAAGGCGTGAGAATTGAAGAAGAAGCCGTACTCGGAGCCAACACCGTCATCACAGCATCGACAAAAATCATAGACGTAAGCGGAAGCGAACCTGTCGAATACAAAGGCTACGTGCCAGCACGTTCCGTCGTGATTCCAGGATCATACACCAAACATTTCCCTGCAGGAGATTATAACGTTGCCTGCGCTTTAATCATCGGAAAGAGAAAAGAATCGACAGACAAGAAGACATCATTGAATGATGTTTTGAGAGAATATAGTTTATCGGTGTAATTTTTGAACTAAGGCCATTGAACTAGAAGGTATAGACGTCACATTGTGGCGTCTTTTTTTGCTATGAGCTATGAGCTGTGAGTTATGGGCATATAATTAGCAAACAATTTGCTCACTACTCGTAGCTCATTGCTCACTGCAAAAATGGCATAAAAAAAAGAGGCGATTTTCATCGTCTCTTTTTTGAGGGTGGAAGATGGGACTCGAACCCACGACCCACGGAACCACAATCCGGTACTCTAACCAACTGAGCTACATCCACCATCTGATTGCGAGTGCAAAGATACAACTTTTTTCTTTCAAAAAGCAAGTCCGATAATATTTTTTTTTATTTTTGTTTTTCAAAGCAAAATAAGATGAATAAAGACAAGATTTTATCACCGAATCAAATCGCATTTCAGCGATTCAAGAAAAGCATCACTGGTGTTATATCATTGACTTTTATTATTTTATGCGGACTTATCGCTTTATTTGCGTATTTCATTATTCCAGACAAAACGCCTTACGCGAACACTCAGATTTTGGAATTAAGCACACGCAAACCTGGATTTGAAGTCGATATGCTTCTCATTCCAAAGCAAAATATCGTTGACGAAACCGGATTTTTATCACAACTTCTCAACGGCAAACCATCACCATATCGACAACTTCCATTTGATTCTTTAAAAATAGAAAAAGAAAAAACCATCGTTTATGTCTATAATCCTGATGAAAGTTCCAATGTCATTGAAGAAACAATCTCCAACAGCGACATTGTTCCGGGAATGAAGTTCAGCAACGATGAAGAAGCGACACGTTATATCAATAGCAATTGCATCAAGCACAGGAAATTCCTTCTTGGCACCGACCAATTTGGACGAGATTTTTTAAGCAGATTATTATTAGGCACGAGAATCAGTTTCTCGGTAGGATTCATAGCAGTCTTCATGAGTATATTAATAGGTATATTCGTTGGCAGTCTCGGCGGATTTTTCAGAGGCAGAGTTGACGATTTGATGTTATGGCTCATCAATGTAGTCTGGTCGATTCCTACCCTATTGATTGTCATTGCCATCACTTTTGTCTTAGGCAAAGGCGTCGTTCAGGTGTTTATCGCCGTTGGATTAACGATGTGGGTTGAAGTCGCTCGTGTCACCAGAGGGCAGATTTTATCCGTAAGAGAGACAACATTTGTCGAGGCCGGAAGAGCATTAGGATTCAGAAATGCAAGAATCATTTTAAGACATATCATACCGAATATAATAAACCCAATCATCGTGATTTCGGCTGCCAATTTCGCGTCGGCGATTTTATTGGAAGCGGGATTGAGTTTCCTCGGCATCGGCGTTCAGCCGCCAATGCCGTCATGGGGCAGCATGATAAAAGAAAACTACGCTTACATCATTTTGAACGACGCATATCTGGCGATATTGCCAGGCATTGCCATAATGCTTTTGGTGCTGGCGTTCATGCTTTTAGGCAATGCCTTACGCGATGCCTTAGACGTAAAAAAGAACTAAAAAATATTTTCTGGAAAAACTATTTATTTTTCAAAAAAAATTGTATTTTTGCACCTCCTAACGATTCAAGCGGATGTGGCGTAATTGGTAGCCGCGTCAGACTTAGGATCTGATGCCGAGAGGCGTGGGGGTTCGAGTCCCTTCATCCGCACACAAATAATATATTATTACATGAAAACTACACAAACATCAAAAGGCGAACTTCTCGCCGGCATTCAAATTTGCTTACTTAAAGAAGATTACGAAGCTGAAGTAACAAAGGCTTTAAAAGATTATCAACATAAAGCTACTATGCCAGGATTCCGTCAAGGTAAAGTTCCTTTCGGCATGATTAAAAAAATGTACGGCCAAGCCGTTCTTTTGGAAAAAATCAACCAAAAAGTTTCTGAAGCTCTCAACAATCACATCGTTGAAAATAAATTAGACGTCATAGGTTACCCTCTTCCAGATATGGAACAATCACAACCTAACGACCTCGACAACCAAGAAGAATTGAATTTCTACTTTGAAGCAGCTCTTAAACCAGCTATCACAGTTGAACTTAAAAACCATAAAATCAACGATTTCAACATCAAAGCTTCTGCAGAAGAAATCGACAGAACTATCAAGAGCATCCAAACAAATAACAAAGTAGACGATAAAGAAGCTGAACTTAACGAAGAACTCTTCGACAAAATATTCCCAGGTCAAGAAGTTAAAGATATCGAAACATTCCGCAGCAAAGTAGCTGTTGAAATGGAAAAACAATATGTTCTCGAAGCAGAAAGAATGTTCTACAACAAAGCTGTCGACCAATTAGTTGAAGAAATCAAATTCGATTTGCCAGACACATTCCTCAAACGCTGGATTGTTGAAAACAGCGAAGGCAAAATCACTGCTGAAGACGTTGAAAGCAACTACGACAATTCATACGTTAAGTCTCTCAGATGGCAACTCATCGAAGAAGCTCTCGTTAAACAAAATCCAGAATTAATCATCAAAGAACAAGAAGTTCGCGACTTCGTAAGAAGCATGTACTTCGGTCACATGGATATTGAAACATTAGACGAAGAGACAAAGAAACGCCTCGATGACATCATCGACGCTATCATCAAAGACGAAAACCAACGTCAAAATATCAACAACCAATTAGCTGACAAGAAATTAACAGCTTATTTGAAAGAAAATATGACAATCACTGTTGTTGATACAGACTACGAAGGTTTCGTACAAGCAGTTTTGCCACAAGTTGAACTCGCAGGTGAAGCAAAACCTAAGAAATCAAGAGCAAAAAAAGCTGCTAAAGAAGAAGCTACAGAAGAAACAGCAGAATAATATTTAGCTATCAGTAATCAGCTATCAGCTGTCAGTGATGTATTTATTACTGGCAATTGGTAGCTGATTTTTAATATACCAAAAACTAAAAAACATAACTAAAAAGTTATAAATGAAACAAAATGTGAAATAAGTAGTTTATATTAAAAAAGAAAAACTATGAATAACGAATTTTATAAATACGCGACTAAACATTGTGGCATCAATAGTTTAGCATTGGAGAAATATACTTCAACAGTCACTAACTACATCTCTCCTACTATCATCGAAGAACGTCAGCTTAACGTTGCTCAAATGGACGTTTTCTCACGTCTTATGATGGACCGCATCATCTTCTTGGGCGATGAAATCAACGACTACGTTGCTAATATCATCCAAGCTCAGTTGCTTTTCCTCGAGTCATCAGACCCTAAGAGAGACATCCAAATCTACGTCAACTCTCCTGGCGGTTCTGTATACGCAGGCTTAGGCATCTACGACACAATGCAATTCATCAGCTCTGACGTCGCTACAATCTGTACAGGCATCGCTGCATCAATGGCAGCAGTATTGTTGTGCGCAGGCGCTAAAGGCAAACGCTCAGCATTGAAACACTCACGCATCATGATTCATCAGCCAATGGGCGGAATGCAAGGTCAAGCATCAGATATCGAAATCACAGCTCGCGAGATATTGAAACTTAAAAAAGAACTCTACGATATCATCGCAACACATTCAGGTCAACCATTCGATAAGGTATGGGCAGATTCTGACCGCGACTATTGGATGACTTCTCAAGAAGCCAAAGACTACGGCATGATTGACGAAGTACTTATTAAGAAAGTGTAAAGTGTAAAGTTGAGAGTTTAGAGTAGTTGATAGTTTAACTTTCCACTACTCTACACTCTACACATTAAACTCTAAACCAAAAAGCATGGCAAAAAAACAACAAGAAAACTTCTGCTCATTTTGTGGAAAAAGCGATAAAGAAGCTGCATTGCTTCTCTCTGGCATGTATGGTTTCATCTGCGACGAATGTATCGAACGCGGTCATATCGTAGTGCAGGAAGAACTTAAACATCTGAAAAAAGCTAACACTCCAGATTTCAAATTACTGAAACCTATCGAGATAAAATCATTCCTCGACCAGTATGTCATCGGGCAAGATGAGGCAAAGAAAATCCTTGCTGTAGCAGTATATAACCATTACAAGAGAATCAACCAGGAACAGACTGCCGACGAGGTAGAGATTGAAAAATCTAATATCATATTGGTCGGCGAGACAGGCACAGGCAAGACTCTCCTCGCCCGCACCATCGCCAAGATGCTCCACGTGCCTTTCGCAATAGCCGACGCAACGGTCTTGACAGAAGCCGGTTATGTTGGTGAAGACGTTGAAAACATCCTCGTCAAGTTGTTACAAGCAGCCGACTATGACGTGGCAGCTGCAGAAAGAGGCATCGTATTCATCGACGAAATCGATAAGATTGCTCGTAAAAGTGACAACCCAAGCATCACTCGCGACGTGTCTGGCGAAGGCGTTCAACAGGCCATGCTTAAACTCCTTGAAGGCACTGTCGTCAACGTTCCTCCACAAGGCGGTCGCAAGCACCCTGAACAAAAGATGATTCAGGTAAACACCAAAAATATTTTGTTCATCGCTGGTGGCGCATTCGACGGAATAGACAAAATCATCGCTAACAGAGTGGGCAGCAACGCCATCGGTTACGGCAACGACAATAAAAAACAAATAGACAAGGACAACCTATTACAATACATCTCCCCTGCCGACATCAAACGTTTCGGTCTCATCCCTGAAATCGTAGGTCGTTTCCCAATATTGACTTTCCTCAATCCTCTCGACAGAGACACGTTGAAGAGAATCTTGAAAGAACCTAAAAACGCTCTCATCAAACAATTCTCAAAATTGTTTGAAATGGATGATATCAAATTGGAAATCAAAGACGACGTCTTGGATTATATCGTCGACAAGAGCATTGAATTCAAACTCGGCGCACGTGGTTTGAGAGCTATCATCGAGGCAATATTGAACGACGCTATGTATGAGATGCCGTCTTCCGACAAGAAGAAACTCGTCATCGACACCAAATACGCTGAAGAGAAATTCGAGAGAGCTAACTTCAATACAACAAGTCTATAAAACACAAAAGGGATGTCTGATGACATCCCTTTTGTTATGATTTAAAACTTATAAAGATCTAATCTATTTTTCAATGCATTTTGACCATTTCTTTCCGTCAAAGTCAAAACTTACAATGCCTTCGTTCCATACAACCTTAGCTCTTGAATCTAACCATTCTTGACGTCCGTTTTCGTAAAGAATTATCTCATCTCCAATCTGCAAGTTTACACTGCCGTCAAACGGGCTGCATTCGAATTGTCTGTCATAAGCAACATGTGTATATCCATTGTATTGACTTTCATTTTCTATAGAAAAACCTATTGATAATACGCCATCAGATTTTGGAGATATCTGGCTTGCTGTCATTTCAAATACAATTACTATTTTTTTATCGTCACAATAAGGAACTGTAGTTGCATCAGTAATCATATTCATCCATGCAAAATCATCTCCTGCACATGAGACAAAACTAAAAGTATGTTGCGTATGACTATTATCAGGAGATAGTGCAACTCCTTTTGAAACAAACGTCAAGGTGTCGTTATCTTCAGAAACGAATGAGAATGACTTACCTTCCTCATATGGGAAATAATTTGTCAGTTCCTCTGGAAATGCCGGGACGTTATGATTTTCCTTACATGATGTAAACAATGACATAAATGACAAAACGAGAATGGGAATTAAAGAAATCTGTTTCATGATTATGTATTTTAAGAAGTATTTTTTCAACTCCACAAATATAGATTCTAAAACACAGAAAGTCAAGAAAAATTGTTACTTTTTGCGGGGGGGGAGAGAGAATCGTATTTTACGATTAATCAATCAGTTACAAAGCAATTTATCAACAACAACTAACTTTATCCTTAAACTTATTCTACACTCTCAAAAATCTTTAGTCCTTAGTCTTTCGCCATTTTAATTGTCAATTGTAAATTATTTATTGTTAATTGATTTTGGGCGTTCCGGCAAAGCCGTCGGGCTTTCCGCTATATCTTTGCTCGCTTAATTTACGTCTCGCACGCAAAATCAAAACAAGACCTCGGCACTTCGACAAGCTCAGCGACCTCGGTCCCGTCCCCGAAACTCGTTCCCGATTTGCTCGCAAAGGATGCCGCTCCAATCCCTAACGCAGTCGGAGTTGAAAACTGAAAGTGGAAAATTGAAAATTAACTTTCAGTTTTCAACTTTCAACTTTCATCTTAAAAAGCTCTTAGTTCTTAGCTCTTAGTTTAATCACTTTCCTCTTCCCTGCACCACTATCAAGACCGTATAAATCAAAATCTTGATGTCGAGAGCGAGGTTCATATTTTCAATATAAAGAATATCGTATTTCAATCGCTCCACCATTTCATCAACATTTGAGGCATAACCGAACTTCACTTCGCCCCAACTTGTGATGCCTGGTTTTATCTTGAGAAGCATGAGATAATGAGGCACTCTCTGCACTATCTGGTCGATGAAGAACTGACGTTCTGGACGATAACCTACAATTGACATATTGCCGCCTAAAACAGTGAAGAATTGTGGTATTTCGTCAAGTCTTGTCTTACGCATGAAACGTCCCCATGGCGTGATACGAGGGTCGTTGTCCTTTGAAAGCTGCGGTCCTGCACTCTCCGAATCGACATACATACTTCTGAACTTCAGCATATTGAAAGGCTTGCCATGCTTGCCAATGCGCTCTTGCTTGTAAAATATAGGTCCTGGAGAAGACAATTTCACCATTATTGCCGTGAATATATATAAAGGTGAAAAGATGATAATCACCATCAGAGAAGCGACGATGTCAAAGATTCGTTTCGCGACCTGTTGCCACACAGGCATCAATTCCGGAGTCACTCTGATGAGAGGCGCATGCCAGATGGCTTCTTGTTTTACCGTACCGAAAAGTATGTCCTGCATGATAGGAATAATCTTCACAACGACATCAAGACTTTCTAAAAGAACCAGAATCTTGTCTATTGTCTCAGTCTCAGAACGTTCAATAGCAATGACAACTTCTTCTATATCATTATCTTTGATAATTTGAGCTACATCTGTATAAAATCCAAGATGCGGAATGTATTTCGCAAGTTTATATTCTTTCCAATCAAAGACATTGACGAAACCGACTATGATATTTCCTGAAGGATACTTCTGATTTTCAATCTCTTTATAAATATCACAAGCATTGTCGTGACTGCCTATTATCAAAGTATTGAAACCAATTTCTTTTCTATGAATCTTTCTTATTGTTCTGGTTGTGATTAACAAACGACAGAAATATGTCAGCACGAACTGCAATCCAAACAAGACCGCAAAAGAAACGTAATAAGATTTGTAAGACACAATCACATCGTCGATGATTGTCACGAAGAACAATATCACGGTTCCTATCAATATCACGAAGAATGTCTGTCCTAATTCCTTAAGTCTGGACTTGGCGAAAACGTTATTGTAATAGTTTGAAATTGTATACAAAACGAGCCAAAATATTGGCACAGCGATTATGCCCATTATGAAGTTGATATCATGAAACACCGACTGATAATGTTCAAAGATATCAGGATCTTCGTTATGTTTTCTAAAGAAAAAGAACAGAGTCCATGCTATCAACGCACAGAACCAGTCTGTCACGACATATTTTATTGTCTGTC
This sequence comes from Bacteroidales bacterium, assembly GCA_045656905.1. Taxonomy (GTDB): domain Bacteria; phylum Bacteroidota; class Bacteroidia; order Bacteroidales; family F082; genus Limimorpha. The sequence continues at coordinate 11,915 of JAZOSA010000116.1, read as the reverse complement.
TCGTTTTATTGGTTTTATTAGTCACGATAAACTACTTTTATATTGTCGAAATAATATTCTGCCACAGTATTTTCTTCCGTTGCGCCAGAAATATATACACGGAAATATTCAGGGTTGCTTGACGAAGCATCTGTAATGCTTGGACCTAAGTTTATATAGATCTTATTCCACTTTTCCGAAGGATTAACGTGAACTAGTTCTATCATATCCTCACTAGCTATCTTTGCCAAAAGACCCACTGTAAATAAGTCTGTACATTTGTAGTCCATCTCAAGGAATATGCTATTGCCTTGATCTGGAAGACCGTAAATTTTTGGAGAGGTAATCATGAAAGTCAAAGTGTCTTCGATCCACACATAACCAGAATAATGAGAATTGCCTTCTTTATCTTTCCACACATCAGGAGTGTCTCTGTCTGTTCTTGTGATGGTCGTATCGCTATAAGCAGGCGTTTCAAAACTGATCTGTCTTTCAAAATCTTCCGCCCAGTCAAAATGTATATCGCTATTGTCGATAGGATAATAGTGTGTAGAAGGTGTTACGGTATCAACAACTTTTTCCGTAAATTCGTAATCTTCAATGATATAAGGCACATAAAAAGGATTGACTGTTCTTGTTGAACTATTTCCGTTCAACTTGATTCCTGCCATAAGTGTGAGTTTATGTTTGCCTCTTTCAAGAATTGGAATCGTTGCTGGCATTTCGTAATAACCTTGATAATCATCGTCAATGTATACAGCAACGTCTGTAATCTTGTGAGAAGCAGCACCTTCAATGCCATAATTTGTTGTCAATAAAAATGTATCTACATGAAGATAAGCCGGGATTTCCTGATTGCCTTTAAAAGGATGGCAAGAAGTGATGAATATCGTTGAAAATAAAACGATTATCGCACTGATGAATATGTTCTGTATTTTTTTCATAAAGTCTTATTTTTATCTGAACGTAGACGTAATTGATATATTGCTTATTTTAAATTATTTTGGATAATTTGTTGATTTCTATCTATTTCATCAAGAATCATATAGCACACTTTCAGAGCTTGTACGCCGTCGTGTATTGTGACTGGCGGTTCTGTATTGTTGACGATTGCATTATGGAAACTCTCAAGTTCTGTCATGATAGAATTTATCTGCTGCACATTTGGTTGTTCAACAGTGATTTGCTTCGTCGTTCCGTCGGCAAGGTCAATTGTCATTGCAAATGGATTTGGCGTTCCTTCCACCTCATTGATTCTCACGATGTCAGTTTTCTTTTCAAGGAAGTCGATGGTGATATATGCGTCTTTCTGGAACACACGATGTTTTCTCATATTCTTCATAGAGATACGACTTGCGGTCAGGTTTGCCACCGCACCGTTTTCAAATTCAATTCTGGCGTTGGCGATATCAGGCGTTGGACTTACTATCGACACTCCGCTTACGCTGACATTTTTGATAGGAGATTTTATCATGTCTAAGATGATGTCGATGTCGTGAACCATAAGGTCGAGGACGACAGGCACATCAGTGCCGCGAGGATTGAAGAGCGCGAGACGATGCGCTTCCACGAACAAAGGCGCCTTGATGTAAGGACGAGCAGCGATATATGCTGGATTAAAACGCTCCACATGACCGACTTGCACCTTGACATCTGCTTCCTCTGCCAACTTAACGAGTCGGTTCGCCTCATCGACTGTCGCAACGATAGGTTTTTCAATGAAGACATGCTTGCCTTTTTTCAACGCCAACGACGCACATTCAAAATGAGATATCGTAGGAGTCACAATATCAACAACATCTACCGAGTCAATGAGTTCTTCTATTGACGAAAAACATTTTACTTGTAAATCTTCAGAGACCTTTTTTGCGGTGTTGACATCTTGGTCATAGAAACCGATAAGTTCATAAACAGGCAATTGTTTAATACAGTTGATATGTATTTTTCCGAGGTGTCCAGCACCCAAAACTCCTATCTTCAACATTCGATTATTTTTTCGCAAATATAAGGTTTTTTCGTAATTTTGTGAAACAAAAAAAAAGCGATGCAAGAAGATAATTACAGACATAAAGGAATGCGGAAAATATTGGTGGAAGAGCTTAAAAACAAAGGCATTAGCGATGAAAATGTACTCAACGCCATCAATACCGTGCCTCGTCATGTTTTCCTTGATTCTTCCTTCTTGAATTTCGCTTATCAAGACAAGGCCTTCCCTATCGGTTCGGGACAGACAATATCGCAGCCTTTTACAGTGGCTTTTCAGTCGAGTTTGCTAGAGATAAAGAAAAATATGAAGGTCTTGGAAATCGGTACCGGTTCTGGCTATCAGGCTTGCGTACTTGCAGAAATGGGTGCGAAAGTGTTCAGCATCGAACGTCAGAGAAAGCTTTATACTAAGACAAAAGCATTCTTGGCAGAATTTCCTTATCGAATCAAAATGTTCCTCGGCGATGGCAACAAAGGACTGCCGACTTACGGACCTTTCGACAGAATTATCATAACAGCGGCTGCGCCTGAGATTCCGCAAGCTCTCGTCGACCAACTTAAAGTCGGCGGAATGATGGTGATTCCTTTATGTGAAAATGAAGAACATCAGACGATGCTGCGTCTCACCAAACAAGAAGACGGAACTCTCAAAAGAGAAGAACACGGCGACTTCAGATTCGTCCCGATGCTGAAAGGCGTTGGAGAGGATTGAATTAAAGTCACAAAGTTGCAAAGTCGCAGAGGTTTTTTTTAAATAAAAAAAGAAGACATATCGTTCGATACATCTTCTTTTTATGTTTTCACGAGGTCTTTTTCTTCTTCTCAATCAAATTCTTAATAAAACGAAATCCCATTGGCAATCCATTTACAGCAACTATAAGCAGACAATAAATCGGAGTCAATACATAAAGACTTTCGAAGTCTGGTTTTAACAAGTCGTAGCTAAGGGAAATATACAATACAACATAAGTACTTAAAGAAGTAGCTCCTTTAATTCTAACACGTTCACGAAATCTGTAAGCGTAAATTCCCAATGCTCCAAAAAATATCGTCAGTTGCATATACAACAGTAGCAATTTCTCATAATTAGAGACATGTTTTTCTGGATTTATGATAACCAATACAAAAAGCAATGCAAATAAGAATGATACACACCATAGCGGCACTTCGCACCTGACTCTTTTTGCTTCATTTCTTTCGCCTAATTTAATGTTACCCAAATAGTTATTTATATCATCCAAGAAAACCATCGTTACTCCAAAAAGCAGTGAAGTGAACAACACCATAGCAAAAAGTCCACCAAAAGAAACAGGTAGTTCCACTGATTCGCCAGCAGCATTTTCCACCACCATTGGCGTTCCAGCAAAAACGAAACTCGTCAACGAAAACATCGCTAACAAGACAAGCAAGAATTTTACTTTTTTCATATTCTCTATTTTTGATTTATCAGCACAAATGTGTGTTTGTTGTTTGCAGCATTTACCACTTTCGCTAAAATTTAGTTTCAATCAATACGCAAATATATAAAAAAGTCACCAAGACTCTAAGTCTCCAAGTTAAAGTCTTAAAATATAAAAACGTCTCAACGAATCTTATGACTCATTGAGACGTTTTTACTTGTTGTCTTGGAGACTAGGTGTCTCGGTATCTTATTTGTTTATTCCAAATCTAATATACTTGATTGTAAGTCCTTTATCAAGCCAGATTTGTTCGTAATATGTTCTGATTTTCTTTACTTCCAAATCATCGTCGTTGGCGTATAAGTTGTCGTAGTTATAGAAAATTGGATAACCGCCTTCTTTTGCTGTCTCGACTGTAAATTCGTACATCAAGTCGCTGTCGGTCTTGAGGTTAACGACGCCGTCTTGTTTCATGAAAGTACGATAACGTTCAAGGAAGTTAGGACCTGTGAGGCGTTTGCGAGCTTTTGATGGCTGAGGGTCAGGGAATGTCACCCAGATTTCATCAACTTCATTTTCAGCGAAGAAGTTGTCGATGAGTTCGATATGAGTTCTGAGGAAAGCCACGTTTGTGAGGCCTTCGTTGCGAGCTTGGCAGAGGCCGACCCACATTCTTGAACCTTTGATATCGACGCCGATATAATTGATGTCTTTATGTGCGCGAGCGAGACCCACGGTGTATTCGCCTTTACCGCAGCCCAATTCCAAAACGATTGGATTGTCGTTCTTGAAAAAATCTTGTTTCCATCTGCCTTTCAATGGAAAACCTTCTGTTTTAATTCTTTCAAATGAATATTCAAAAAGATTATTGAAAGTCTTGTTTTCTGCGAAACGTTCTAATTTATTTTTTCCCATCTTAAATTATTTTTGGAACAACAACCATGCAGATTCATTATAATCGCTTTTAATCACATCAAGGCGAATCAAAGCGTCAGCTTTTTCTGCGAAAGATTCATAATAAACGCGGATATATCCTTTTTCGTTTTTATCTAAAGTTGAAGCATTTTCAAATCCTTGGTTCTTAATGCTATTGAGACATTTCTCGGCACTCTCTTCTGTTTTGAAAGAACCACCGACAATGTAGTAGGAATTGAGGTTCTGAGTTGCTGAGGTCCTGAGTTGCTGAGGTCCTGAGTTGTTAAGTTGCTGAGGAGTTGTCTGTTGTTCGTTGTCTAAAGAAATCTCAGAACAAAGACTGTTGTCTGTTGCCTGTTGTTCGTTGTCTAAAGAAATTTCAGAACAAAGACTGTTGTCTGTTGTCTGTTGTCCGTTGTCTAAAGAAGTATTTCTAAATTCCTGAATTCCGATCAAGAATTCGTTTGGTGATGAATATAAGAATGGATTCCAGCTTGCGAGGTTAGAATCTGATTTTTCTGTAGTCCAATTTATCAAGAAAATCAAGCAGAAAGCGAGTGTAGTATAAGCTAAAGACTTGAACAAACTAGGTCTTTTTCTTGGTGCTGTTGGAATTTCCTCAACGCTTTCAATCGCGATTGTGTAATCTGTGTTTTTCTCTTTTTGCTCAACGACGATTTTTTCTTTTATGATTTGATAGGTCTCTGTGCGGAAAACAGGTTTATAGTTAAATTCTGTCAAACCAAAAGAATCGCCGAGAAGATTTTCGCTGTGACTTATTTCAAAAACGTAGTCATTTCCGAACTTACGCATTTTACCAAGTCCTTCCAAGACATATTCATTATTGACGTCAAGGATAGCAGCTGTTTGATTAACAAAATTTTGGATTTTGGCTAAAGAATCTTCTTTTGAAATATTTTCTTTTTTAGAGATAAAATCGACAAGAATTTCATCGTTGTTTGTCAATTTATCATTGAAAACTATTTCCTTGTATGGAGGTAAAAAACTATGATTTACGTAATCTATTGTAGCAGAATGTCTTTTAGAAATAAAAGCACCAAATTCTGGAATAATCACGCATTCGTTATCGTTTAATAACTCTTTTAAGTAATTAGTAATCATACAATTGAAAGTTTTCTGTAAAAAAATATTTCGGTATGCGAAGTTAAGAAAAATAGTTTAATCTTTGAAGAATTTTAGACATTTTTCTACATCTTGCGGAGTATCAATAGAATAACTTTCAAACTCGGTAATTCCCATCATTATGGTATAAGAATTTTCCAACCAGCGAAGTTGTTCCAAACACTCTGCGAGTTCCAAATCCGACTGTTTCAAGGCAGCGATTTCTTTCAAGACTTCGACCTTATAAGCATAAATTCCGATGTGTTTGTAAAACGTCCTCGCCTCCATCCACGACTTCGCATTTTTGTCTGCTTTTCTTAAAAAAGGTATCGTCTGACGGCTGAAATACAAAGCTTTGCCTTTATTATCAAAAACGACTTTCACGACATTCTCATCGAATAGTTCGTCTTCATTTTTTATAGGTTTGCATAATGACGCAATCTGACTTTCTTCAGAAGAAATAAGTGTCGCGATTTGATTTATCTGTTCTGGATTTATGAAAGGTTCGTCGCCTTGGATATTAACAACGGCATCATATTGATTTCCAATCTTTTCAACAATTTCACAGCATCTATCAGTTCCGCTATTGTGTTCCGACGAAGTCATCATCACCTTACCTCCGAAAGCGACGACGGCATCAAAGATACGCTGGTCATCGGTAGCGACCACGACATCAGCGAGCAATTCTGATTTCAAAGATTGTTCGTAAACACGTTGTATCATTGATTTGCCGTTTATGATTGTCAACGGCTTGCCTGGAAAACGAGTCGAGGCATAACGAGCTGGTATTATTCCGAGTATTTTCATATTTTTATGTCAACAGTCTACAGTCAACGGTCTACAGATTTCATCCACAAGCATTACGCACAAAGACTGTTGTCTGTTGTCCGTTGTCTGTTGTCATTTAAAAAAGTCCATTAAGTGAAGCATTGATGCTATCGATGACCTTGCTCAAGTCTTCTGGATTTTCGAACTCGAGGTCGTCGCTGTCTATAATCAAGACCTTGCCTTTGTCGTAATTCGCAATCCAGTTTTCATATTTATCATTAAGAGACTTTAAGTAATCGAGGCGTATCGACTGTTCATATTCGCGATTACGCTTAGCGATTTGACGCACCAATGTCGGAACGCTTGCTCTCAGATATATCAACAAATCAGGGGCTTGCATATAATCCGACATCAACTCGAAGAGCGAGCGATAGTTCTCATAATCGCGGTCCGACATAAGTCCCATATCATAAAGGTTCGAGGCGAAGATATAAGAGTCTTCGTATATCGTTCTGTCCTGAACCACATTTTCGCCGCTGTTTCTGATATCCAATATCTGGCGGAAGCGTGATGTCAAGAAATAAATCTGCAAGTTGAACGACCAACGTTGCATATCATAATAAAAGCTGCTGAGATAAGGATTGTTGTCGACTTCCTCATAATGAGCTTTCCATCCGAAATGTTTTGACAATAAACCTGTTAAGGTCGTCTTACCTGAACCAATATTACCTGCGATTGCTATATGCATATTTTTTTGTTTAGAGTTTATAGTTTATAGTTTAAGGTTCTTAGTTCTTGGTTCTTAGTTCTTAGTTCTTAGTTCAACACTACTTCGGTGCTTTCACGAAGAAGTAAATTCCTATTATTGAGAATATTATATTCGGGAGCCATGCTGCGATGAACGGCGAGAACAGACCTGACAGTGCGAACACGCGAGAGAACTCCATGAACAAGATGTAAGAGAACGTTATCGCTATTCCTATTCCGAGATGCAGTCCCATTCCGCCGCGCACTTTTCTGCTCGACAGAGCCGCTCCGATGACAGTCAGAATTATGATAGCTGCCGGCGACGCGATTCGTTTATGCATCTCGATTCGATACGGCAGCGTGTTGTCAGCTCCTTTAAGTTCCAGATTATGAATATGGTCGCGTATCTCAAAGAGATTCATTTCCTCAAACTCCTCCTTGATGTTATACAAGTCGCGTGGCTTTAACATCAGCGTCGTGTCTTTGGTCTTCGCTCTCGTCATCGTCTCTTCTTTTTCCAAACGACGTTCGACATAATTCTCCAGTTTCCATTTTCCTGTAAGAGTGTCATACGACGCCTTATCTGCTATCAGCTTATATGTCATTTGATTATCTTCAAATTTCTCCACCGTAAACTTATAAGCTATCTTTCTTTTGATATCAAAGTTGCCCACATAGACATAGACGCCTTTTTCTATCTGAACATGAATATTTGAACCAGAACTCTTAGTCAGACGTTCGATGTATTTATCCTTAAACTCACGTCTTATGGTGTCAGTCTTAGGAATCAAGAAGTTACCTAGATAAAACGAGCCTATCGCCAGCAAAACAGCCGCCATGACATAAGGAAGGAGAAATCTCCTGAAGCTCACACCGCTACTCAAAATAGCAATGATTTCCGTATGTCCCGCCATTTTTGAGGTAAAGAAAATTACCGAGATGAAAACGAAGAGGTAAACGAACAGATTAATAAAATAAGGTATGAAAGGTATATAATAGTTGAACACCACTTCTTCCAATGTGGCCTGGTTTTTCATAAAACTGTCGATGTTTTCCGACACGTCAAAGACAATCACTATGATAATCAGCAGGCTGATTGAAAAGAAGAATGTTCCGAGATATTTTTTAAATATATACCAATCCAGTTTCTTCATAATCAGAGTCTACGAGTAACTTTTTGCAACATTATGTCGCGCCATGTAGCGAAGTCGCCTTCGATGATATGTTTTCTTGCTTCCTTGACGAGCCAGAGGTAGAAACCGAGGTTATGCACTGTAGCAATCATCGGGCCCAAGATTTCTTTAGAAACGATGAGATGTCTCAAATATGCTTTTGTATAATCTCTGTCAACGTAAGTCGTGCCGTTTTCGTCTAGAGGCGAGAAGTCATATTTCCACTTTTCGTTTTTGATATTGATGATGCCTTCCGATGTGAATAACATTCCGTTACGTCCGTTACGGCAAGGCATTACGCAGTCGAACATATCGACACCGCGAGAGATGGCTTCTAGCAAGTTGGCCGGAGTTCCCACGCCCATGAGGTAACGAGGTTTGTCTTGAGGCAATATTTCGTTGACGACTTCAATCATCTCGTACATCTGTTCTGTCGGTTCGCCCACAGCGAGTCCGCCTATTGCGTAGCCGTCGGCTTCGTGTTTTGTGATATATTCTGCCGAGCGTTTTCTGAGTTCCGGATAGACGCAGCCTTGGACTATTGGGAATAGCGACTGGTTGTAATCGTAAACAGGTTCAGTCTCATCGAAGCGTTTCCAGCAGCGGTCGAGCCAGCGATGCGTTCTTTCCATCGACTCTTTTGCGTATCGGAAGTCTGCTGTTCCCGGAGTGCATTCGTCGAAAGCCATAATGATGTCGGCGCCGATGACACGTTCGATATCCATCACACTTTCAGGCGTGAAGGTATGACGCGAACCGTCGATATGAGATTGGAATACGACGCCTTCTTCTTTCATCTTTCTGATACCCGTCAAAGAGAAAACCTGGAATCCGCCGCTGTCGGTAAGGATAGGACGCTTCCATCCGTTGAACTTATGAAGTCCTCCTGCTTGTTTAAGCACATCCAGACCTGGACGAAGATAAAGATGATAGGTATTGCCCAAAATGATCTGAGCCTGAACTTCTTCCTCTAACTCTCTCATATGCGTTGCTTTAACGCTTCCTACAGTACCGACAGGCATAAAAATAGGCGTTTCTATAGGACCATGATCGGTGGTCAGGACGCCAGCGCGAGCATTACTCGCAGTATCATTTTTGACAAGTGAAAATCTCATAAAATTTTTTGGCAAAGATACTATTTTTCCTATTAAAAATAATCATACTTTTGCAGTGAAATTTCAATAAATTTTAATAAAAAAACAACTACGATAATGAGCTTCAACTTCAGCGAATTAAGTTTCTACATATTGGTAATTTTCGTATTGGCATGGGTAATCCAAATGGCATATCACTGGATATTATTCCGTCGTTTGGCATTTCATAAAAAACAGGAAAAAGAATGCAGTTTTGAACCTGTTTCTGTGATAGTCTGCGCACGCGACGCCTACGAATATCTCCTTGACTTAATCCCAGTTTTGTTGAAACAAGACTATCTAGAATATGAGATAGTAATCGTAAACGATTGTTCCCAAGACAATACCGAGGAATACCTTAAAGACCTTGCAAGAAACAATCCTAAAATCAATTTGGTCAATCTGACACAAAACCTCAACTTTTTCCAAGGCAAGAAATTCCCTTTGAGCATGGGAATAAAGTCAGCAAAATACGACCTGCTTCTCTTGACTGACGCAGACTGTGTCCCGACAAGCGACCAATGGATTAAGGAGATGGTCAGGACTTATGACAAAAACACCGAAATCGTCGTTGCATACGGACCTTATTTTGAACGTAAAGGCTTGTTAAACAAACTCATTCGTTTTGACACTTTATACATCGCGATGCAATACCTTTCGTTGGCTTTGGCGAAGAAACCTTATATGGGTGTAGGAAGAAATCTTTCATACAGAAAAAGCACTTTCTTGAAAAACAAAGGATTCATATCTCATTACAACATACCTTCTGGCGATGATGATTTGTTCATAAGTCAGGTGGCGAATAAAAACAACACCAACGTTTATATTGACGCGGCAAACAGAGTCGAGTCGGAACCAAAAAGAAGTTGGGCCACATGGATTCGCCAAAAGAGACGTCATTATTCTACAGGAACAAAATACAAACCACAGACTAACAGAACATTAGGATTGTTATTAAGTAGTCGTCTCGCATATTATCCTGCATTGATAGCATTGTGTTTCATGCCTCACGCATTCAATGTTTCCTTCGGAGAAATATATTATTTCGCCATCATCGGACTATTCGCTTTGATACACTACGTTACACAATTCATCATCTATCATAAATCAGCAAAACAATTAGGAGAGAAACATTTAGGACTGGCATTCGTACCATTCTACGACTGTTTCTTTATGATTTTCACAACAATCTTAGGATTTTGGAGCACCATTTTCAAACCTAAAGGATGGTGATTTTTTAATTCATAATTCACAATTCATAATTCATAATTAGATGTAAAAAAGATTGTGCATTATGCATTATGCATTGTGAATTATTTTTTATCTTTGCACCTTGTATATTTAGCATTAAAATAAATCATAAGATATATGAACGATTTTCAAAAAGAGATACTTGCAGGTATTCCTGACGAGTTACCATGTGTTAAAGAGTATGATTTGACTGTCAATCATGCTCCAAAACGTAAAGACATTTTAACAAAAGAAGAAAAAAGATTAGCATTAAGAAATGCTCTTCGTTATTTCCCTGCTAAACATCACGCTGTTTTAGCACCAGAATTTGCAGAAGAATTGGAAAAATATGGTCGCATTTATATGTACCGTTTCCGTCCTTCATACGAAATTTACGCACGTCCTATTGAAGAGTATCCAGCAAAATCAAGACAAGCAGCTGCTATTATGCTTATGATTCAAAACAACTTGGATCACGCTGTAGCACAACACCCACACGAACTCATCACTTACGGTGGCAATGGTGCTGTCTTCCAAAACTGGGCTCAATATCGTCTCGTTATGCAATATCTTGCAAACATGACAGAAGAGCAAACTCTCGTAATGTATTCAGGTCACCCAATGGGATTGTTCCCATCACATAAAGACGCTCCACGCGTCATCGTCACAAACGGTATGATGATTCCTAACTACTCAAAACCAGACGATTGGGAAAGATTCAACGCAATGGGCGTGACACAATACGGACAGATGACAGCTGGTTCTTATATGTACATCGGACCACAAGGCATCGTTCACGGAACAACAATCACAGTTTTGAACGCTTCAAGAAAACAAGGTGGCACACCAGCTGGCAAGTTATTCATCACTGCTGGTCTCGGAGGCATGTCAGGCGCACAGCCTAAAGCTGGTAACATCGCTGGCGTTGTTTCAATCACAGCAGAAATAAATCCAAGCGCAACAGACAAACGTCACAGCCAAGGCTGGGTTGACGAAGTTTACAGCAACCTCGACGAATTGTTCGCTAAAGTAAATGAAGCACGCGCTCAACAAATAGCTCGTTCTTTCGCATACCAAGGTAACGTTGTTGACCTCTGGGAATATGCAGCAGAACACGACATCCAAGTCGACTTAGGTTCAGACCAGACATCATTACACAACCCATTCGCAGGCGGTTACTACCCTGTAGGTTATTCATTCGAAGAATCAAAACAAATGATGGCTGAAGCCCCTGAAAAATTCAAAGACGCTGTCTACGCATCATTACGTCGTCATGTCGCAGCTGTCAACAAACTCACAGCAAAAGGCATGTACTTCTTCGACTACGGCAACGCATTCTTATTGGAAAGCAGCCGCGCTGGTGCAGACATCCTCAACGCTGACGGCAAGTTCCGTTATCCTTCATACGTACAAGACATCATGGGTCCTATGTACTTCGACTACGGTTTCGGTCCATTCCGTTG
>JAZOSA010000115.1:0-2531 GCA_045656905.1 Bacteroidales bacterium | reverse complement strand
ATCGTTGACGCTGAGGGCCAAATTCTGGGTAGATTAGCTTCAGAAGTAGCACAGGTCCTAAGAGGTAAGAGGAAGACATGCTTTACTCCCCACAGTGATTGTGGCGACAATGTCATAATTATCAATGCCGAGAAAGTCGTCCTCACCGGCAAAAAATTAACAGAAAAGACTTACGTTCACCACACAGGTTATCCTGGTGGACAAAGATTCAGAACTGTAGAAGAGCAATTGAAGAGAAAGCCAATCGCAGTTCTTGAACACGCTATCAAAGGAATGCTTCCAAAGACAGTTCTTGGAAATGCAATGTTCCGTAATTTGTACGTTTATGCAGGTCCTGACCACAAACATCAGGCACAACAACCAATTGAACTTAAAATCAACACCAAATAATTATCATGGAAGTAATTAACGCTTTAGGTAGAAGAAAAACTGCTGTTGCACGTATTTATGTAAAAGCAGGTAGTGGAAACATTACGATTAACAAGCGCGACTATAAGGAATATTTCCCAACAAGCATCCTTCACTACGTTGTTGAACAACCTTTAATGTTAACTGAGACACTCGGTCAATTCGACATTAAAGTCAACCTCGATGGTGGTGGTATCAACGGACAAGCTGAAGCTTTACGTTTAGCTATCAGCCGTGCATTGTGCGAAATCAATCCTGAATATCGTCCAATCCTCAAGGCAAAAGGTTTAATGCGTCGTGACCCACGTATGGTCGAACGTAAGAAACCAGGTCAGCCAAAAGCTCGTAAGAAATTCCAATTCAGCAAACGTTAGTCTATCAAAAGGCAAGCATTTGTGTTTAGTATCCAAATTGCTGAGATCTGTTAAGCTACTCAGCGATTGCATCAGTGAAAGTAAACATTTAAAAAAATTAACACATGACACAAGTAACATTCGAACAATTATTAGATGCAGGTTGTCACTTTGGACACTTAAGAAGAAAGTGGAATCCAAACATGGCTCCTTACATCTTCATGGAACGTAATGGTATCCATATTATAGACTTGTATAAAACACAAGCCAAGATTGACGAAGCAGCTAATGCAGTACGTCAATTAGCAAGATCAGGCAAAAAGATCCTCTTCGTTGCTACAAAGAAACAAGCTAAAGACATCGTTGCTGAACTCGTAAAGAAAGTTAACATGCCTTACGTAACAGAACGTTGGCCAGGTGGTATGCTCACCAACTTCTCTACAATCCGTAAAGCAGTTCGCAAAATGGTTAGCATCGACAAGATGATGGCAAGCAGCGCATTCAACAACCTTTCAAAACGCGAAAGATTACAAATCGAACGCGAACGCGAAAAATTAAACAAGAACTTAGGTAGTATCGCTGACCTCAGCCGTCTCCCAAGCGCAGTTTTCGTTGTTGACGTTATTAAAGAACATATCGCTATAGCAGAAGCTAGAAAACTTAACATCCCTACTTTCGCTATCGTTGATACAAACTCAAACCCTAACCTCATCGACTTCCCAATCCCAGCAAACGACGACGCTTCAAAATCAATCGAACTTATTGTTAGCAAGATGGTTGAAGCTATCGAAGAAGGTTTGACAGAACGTAAAAATTCACGCGATAAAGAAGACATCATTGAAGATGAAATGATCGACGATGAAAACGTAATGGAAAACAAAGGCGAAGACGAAGAAAAAGAAGAAAAACGTCCAAGAAGACCTCGTAAAGCCGTTAACAAAAAATAAATAAATCTTAAACACAATTTATTATGAACATTACAGCTGCTCAAGTTAACGAACTTAGACAAATAACAGGCGCCGGCATGATGGATTGCAAAAAAGCTCTCGTAGAATGCAACGGCGATCAAAAAGCTGCTATCGATTACCTCCGTCAAAAAGGTCAAAAAATCGCTATGAAAAGAGCTGACCGCGAAGCTACTGAAGGTTGTGTAATCTCTAAAGCAACTGAAGATCACAAATTCGCTGCTGTTATTATGTTAAACTGCGAAACAGACTTCGTTGGTGCTAACGCTGACTTCGTTGGTACAACAAAACAACTCCTCGACTTCGCAATTGAAAACAGAATCAAAGATATCGAAGCTCTCAACGCTGCTACAATCAATGGCATGACACTTGAAGCTATCGTTACTGACCTCACAGCTAAAACTGGTGAAAAAGTTCAAGTTGGTAAATACTTCGCTGTTGAAGGTGAATTCGTTACTAACTACAACCACCAAGGTAACCGCCTCGCTACAATCGTTGCTTTCAACAAATCATTCGAAGGCATCAATGAAGTAGCTCACGAAGTTGCTCTCCAAATCGCTGCTATGGATCCAGTCGCTATCGATGAAAACGACGTTCCTCAAGAAACAAAAGATAACGAATACAAAGTCGCTATCGAAAAAACAAAACAAGAGCAAATTCAAAAGGCAGTTGAAGCTGCATTGAGAAAAGCAGGTATCAACCCTGCTCACGTTGACAGTGATGACCACATCAACTCAAACATGGCTAAAGGTTGGATCACAGAAGAAGACGCTGCTAAAGCTCGCGAAATTAAAGAACAAGTCGC
>JAZOSA010000114.1:0-17595 GCA_045656905.1 Bacteroidales bacterium | reverse complement strand
AGCCACCGCTTCAAGAGCTTCTTCTCCGCGCATTCCTCTCACGTCTAAAGTGAGGTTGAAGTTGGCAGCTTTCTCGTTGATGTCTTCCATAATTGCCTTACGGAGATATGTCGGGTTGCTGACAGATTTCTTAGCTTCTTTCTTGCTAATCTTAACGACTTTATCAGCTGTGGTCTTTAATTTGACGCTGCCGAATTCTATGGTGATGTCGGTGTCGCTGATGGCGATGATTTCGCCCACGACTTCCATCTCGTTGATGCGAACCATATTACCGACTTGCAAGTCTTGTTCGTTTTTCTTTTCTTTTTCTTCGATTTTAAGATTTTTGGAAATTACTTTAGCGTCTTCTTCAAGTTGCTGTTTCATTCCTTTCAAATCCTGGCGCAGTTCTTTGGTGCGTTCTTTTTCTGCCTGAGCTTCTTTTATCTCGCGAATGGTGCGTTCTATTTTTGCATTAGCCTTGTCGATGAGTGATTGTGCTTCTTTGTTGGCTTCTTTGAGAAGTGTGTTTTTTCTTTTCTCTAAATCGCCGAGAAGGTTTTTATATTTCGTAACGACTTCATTAAGAAGGTTGTCGGCAACCTTTAACTCAAATTCTTTTTTTCTTACTTCTTTCTTTTCTATTTCAAGTTGTTGAAGTTGTTGGTCGAAGTTGAGGTGTTCTTTGCCGCCAATTTCTGCTGCGTCGTTGAGGATTTCTTGTGGGAAACCGATTTTTTTTGCAATCTCGAAAGCGAACGAACTGCCAGGTTTTCCAGTCATCATCACATAAAGAGGTTGCAAAAATCTTGTGTCGAACAGCATCGCACCGTTGACGATGCCTTGATGATTGTCGGCCAAAAGTTTCAAGTTGGCATAGTGTGTCGTGACAACGCCAAACGATTTCTTTTCGTTAAGTTTCAATAATATAGCTTCTGCTATTGCGCCACCGAGTTGAGGTTCAGTTCCCGTACCGAATTCGTCTATTAAAAATAAGGTGCGTTTGTTTGCTTGTCCCAGCAATTCCTTCATATTGAGAAGGTGAGAACTATATGTACTTAAATCGTTTTCAAGAGATTGCGAGTCGCCGATGTCAATGAACATATCGTGGAAGACGCCGCATTTAGAGTCGACTTCCATTGGTACGGCAAGTCCGCATTGAAGCATATATTGGACGAGACCGATGGTCTTGAGACACACTGATTTGCCGCCGGCGTTAGGTCCGGAAATGACAAGTATTCTGTTGTCTTTGTCGAGACTTAAATCTAAAGGTGTTATCAGTTTGTTTTGAGACTTCAGTTTCTGTTCCAAAAGAGGGTGTCGTGCCTGACGCCAGAAGAACATAGGTTCGTCTTGAATTTCAGGGATGACGCATTTGTATTCGTTGCAAAGTAAAGATTTCGCTCTGATGAAATCGATGAGTCCGAGGAGGTTCCAAGCTTTGAGAAGTTCAGGTATTTCTGGACGTAAGAGTTGCGTGAAAGCGAGTAGTATTTTATTTATCTCGCGGCGTTCTGCGTATTCTAACTCTCTGATTTCGTTGTTGGTGTCGAATATTTCAGCAGGTTCGATATATACGGTTTGTCCTGTTGCTGATTCGTCGTGGATGAAACCTCGCAGTGCTCTTTTGTCGGCGGCTTTCACTGGAATCACGGGACGTCCGTCACGTATTGTGAGTTCCGCGCTGCTGTCGGTCCAGCCTGCTGCTTTGGCATCGGTGAGTATCTTGCGCATGCGACGGTCGATGGAAGTCTGCTTGCGGCGTATCTCGCGACGAACTTCAGCGAGTTCTGGTGACGCACTGTCTGGAATCTCACCTTTGTCATCAATGAGACGTGTTATCTCTGAAAATATATGTCTGTCAATATCAATGCCTTCAGCTAATGCTTTGAGTGCTTTTACTCTGTCGGCGGATTCTGATTTGAAGAAATTTAAGACGTATGATAAAGCAGAAAGAGTAGGCTTTAATGCGAAAAGACTTTCAACGCTGATGACGGTTCCTTCAATGCTCAGATGTTTGAAATCGCCGCGCAAATCATTGTAGTCTCTGATAGGGAAGGGGATGCCGTTTCTTAATAATGAAAGAAAATCTTCGATTTGTGAAAGACGATTTTTTATTCTGTTTATGTCGGAACTGAATCGCATCTTTTCAACAAATTCTTTTCCCATCTCACTGATGCACAACTCTGTAAGTCTGTTTTTTACTGACTTAAAACCAATCTTATTCTCAAAATCTTTAGGATAAATCACGTCTTATTTAATTTTTTTGCAAAGATAGGAAATGACAACAGACAACGGACAACAGACAACAGTTTTTTTTAATTTCTTAAATATAAGTTTCGAAAAAAATATATTACTTTTGCTATATAAAAATAAGGACAAAGTCAGTTGTCAGTTGACTATTGTCCGTTGACAAATATTACAACGATGATAAGAATAGAAATTTGTACAAATGGTTATCAATCAGTGATTAACGCTCAGGAAAACGGAGCTCACTGCACAGAGTTATGTGAATCTTTAGAAGTCGGTGGCGTAACGCCTTCATACGGTACTTTGAAAAAAGTCGCTGCTGATATGAAGATTCCGGTCAGAGTCCTCATCCGTCCTCGCTCTGGAAATTATATCTATAACGATGCCGAACTTGAAATGATGTGCCTTGATATTGCTTTGATTAAAGAACTTGGTTATGAAGGCGTTGTGATTGGTGCTTTGACAGAAAACGGTGACCTTGACGTGGAAAAAATCAAGGCGATGATGAAAGCGGGTGGGGGGATGAAATTCACTTTCCACCGTGCCATCGATGCTTGCAACAATCCTCTCGAAGCATTGAAAATATTAGTCGATTTAGGTTTTGATAAAGTCCTCACTTCTGGTTGCAAACCAAAGGCTGTTGATGGAATAGAAATGATTGCTAAGATGCAGCAGCAATATGGCGATAAGATTAAAATAATGGCAGGTGGCGGCGTTAATGTAAATAATGTCCAAAAAATTATTAACGAAACAGGCGTTTCAAATTGCCATGCTTCTTTGACAGTAGACGTTGAAAATTACTGCCAAAACCTTTATCCTGAGAAAGTTGACAATACAGGTGCAGCGATGTGCTGGAAAGTGTCATCTCCATCCCTTATCAAGGAAATGTTAAATATTGTTAACAAAGGTTAAATAATGGTTAAAATAAGGTAAATAGTTTTTTATCACATTATTTTACCATAATTTTACAAATTGAAAAATAACAATAAAAAATAATTGTAACCTACTGATTTTTATAAACGAAAGGAAGATTATGAAAATTCGTAATTTATTTGTGGTGGCGTCTCTTCTGATGATGTTGTCTTGTGGTGATAAACACGCCAATCCTTTGATTCAGAACTTGAATGACTCATGGAATGTCACGACTGATACATTGGATATCAATATGCAGGTTGATGTGCCTTCAGTGATAATTGCAGATATGTATGAAGAAGGTTTGATTCCTCATCCTTATTATAGCGATGTTGAACCATCTTTGCTTTGGATTCCTCAGCGTGAATGGGTTTATACCTTGAACTTTGATGCTGATGACAATGTCATAAAAGAAGATGTGATAGAACTTGTTTTTGAAGGTCTTGATACTTACGCAGATGTGTGGCTTAACGGTGAACATTTGTTCTATGCTGATAATATGTTCCGTACATGGACTTGTGATGTGGAAGATATTTTAAAAGAAAAGGATAATAATATCAAAATTAAATTCTATCCTTTTGATAAAGTGAGAGATAGTTTGATTGAGACTTATCCTCTTCGTTTCCCTGAAAAATACGCTGTCATGCGTAAGGCAGCTTATCAGAACGGTTGGGACTGGGCTCCTCGTTATATGAATATGGGAATCTGGCAACCAGTTTATCTTAAAGCTTGGACACGTTCTACAATGAATTCTGCATCAATCATAACTACTGCAATCCAAGATGACAAGGCTGATTTATGTTTCGAAACACATATCAAGGCTGATAAAGAACATAATGTTACATTGCAAGTACTTCATAATGACGTGAAGATTCTTGAAAACGATGTTCAACTAAAAAAAGGTGACAACAACTTCTCGTTCCCATTTGAAATTGCAAATCCTAACTTGTGGAATCCTAATGAGTTGGGAGAACAAAATATGTATACTTTCAATGTTAAAATGCTTGATGATGAAAATATCATCGAAGAAAGAGACATTAAAATGGGAATTCGTACCATTGAAATGGTTGAAGAACCAGATAGTATCGGAACTGCATTTTATTTTAAAGTGAATGGAACGCCTTTGTATATGAAAGGTGCGAATTATATTCCAGAGGATATGATAACATCTTGGATGTCAAGAGAGAAGACTAAGAAACTCCTTGAACAATGTGTTGGCGACGCTCATATGAATATGCTTCGCGTATGGGGCGGTGGCATCTATCCTCCTGATTATTTCTATGAAATCTGCGACAGCCTCGGCATTCTCGTATGGCAAGATTTCATGTTCGCAGGTTCTACTTATCCTTACAGCGATGAATACATTAATAATGTAAGAAAAGAAGCGGAAAAACAAGTCATAAGATATAAGAACCATCCTTCTCTCGCATTGTGGTGCGGCAATAACGAAATCAGTGAGGGTTATTACAACTGGGGTTGGCAAAATTCAATGGGTTGGTCTGATGAAGAATACAAGGAGATGAAAGATGGTTACGACAAACTTTTTGAAGAAATGTTAGATGAAGTCGTTAAGACTAATGATAAGTCAAGACCTTATTGGCCAAGTTCTCCTAAAAACGGATGGGGTAGAGCAGCAAGTCTCACAGAAGGCGACGTTCACTATTGGGGCGTCTGGTGGGGCGAACTTCCTTACGAAATCTATAGAGAAAAAGTGGGTCGTTTCAATAGCGAATTCGGATATCAGTCATATCCTTCAATGACAACGCTTAAGATGATTGATGAAAACCTTGACTTCGATAATCCTGTTATCCAAGCACATCAAAAACATGCCAGAGGTGAGAAACTCATTATGGATCATGTGGTGAAATATTATGGCGAACCAACTGACTTTGAAGATTATGTATATCTCAGTCAACTGTCACAAGCCTACGGAATGGACATCGCTATTTCTGCACAACGCAGCTCACGTCCTCGCAGCATGGGATCTTTGTATTGGCAACTCAACGATGCTTGGACATCAATTTCATGGTCTTCAATAGATTATTACGGAAATAAGAAAGCCTTACATTATAAACTCAGCGAAATCTATGCGCCTATATTATTAGGTATGGATGAAACTGAAAACGGTTTATATAATCTCTGGATTAGCAATGACTTGCAACGCGACATAAATGGACGAGTTCGTATCTTGGTTGAAGATATGAAAGGCAATCAGATGTTCGCATTTTCTGAAGTCGTTGATATTAAGGCAAACAGCTGTTACAGACTTCCAGAAAGCATTAAAATCAATGTGTCAAAGAAGAGAAAATCAGAATGCTTTGCGCGTATAATCCTTATGGAAGAAGATACAGTATTGAGTGAACGCTTGCATTTCTTTGTATATCCAAAAGACTTGAAACTCGTCAAGACAGAGCTTGAACCAAAGGTAACATTCGCTGATGGAAAATACACTCTCGAATTTAACTCAAAAGTATTTGTGAAAGACGTCTTCGTCTCAACGACAGAGGCAGGCGAGTTCTCAGTAAATTACTTCGATGTTCTTCCAAACACAACAAAAACTATAACTTTCGTTCCGGAAGACAAGGAAAAGAACGATTTGAAGTTTAAGGTACACACCTATAATAATTGAAAATTAGCTTTCAGCGGTCAGCTATCAGCTGTCAGCAATCAGCTGTCAGCATTGTAGGGACGTGATTCATCGCGTCCTTATTTAATTTATTTCAGTCGGGAAATTTTTAGAGACGCGTCAATGTATCCTGCAAAAAATAAATAAACATTGACACGTCTCATTTTTGTGGGATTCGTATTTGTTTTTTGAGACGTGTCAATGCGTTTTATAGCATGTCGCATTGACGCGTCTCTACAGGAACGATTTTTTTTTTAACACGTTGCGTTAGGGATTGGAGCGGCATCCTTTTGGAGCGAAGCGGAAAAAGATATAGCGGAAAGCCCGACGCGAAGCGGAACGCCCAGATAAAGTGTATAGTTGAGAGTGTAGAGTTAATAGTTGATGGAAATTAATTTTGCGTTTTTGCGCTTTGCGAGAGAAAAATATCTTTCGTGCTGATTCGAGTTTATTCGTGGATAAATAAAAAAAGGATGTCACATGTGGCATCCTTTATATTTGTGGACAAAGTCCGTTGTCTATTGACTTAATTAATCTAATTTCAACACAGCCAAGAATGCTGATTGTGGAACTTCTACGCTACCGATTTGACGCATTCTCTTCTTACCTGCTTTCTGTTTTTCGAGGAGTTTACGCTTACGGCTGACGTCGCCACCATAACATTTTGCAGTAACGTCCTTACGAACCTGACGCACTGTCTCTCTCGCGATAATCTTAGCTCCGATAGAAGCTTGAATTGCGATGTCGAACTGATGGCGTGGAATAAGTTCTTTCAACTTTTCACACATCTTACGTCCGAAGGCGTATGCGTTGTCGCGGTGAATCAAGGTTGACAAAGCATCGACGACTTCTCCGTTCAACATGATGTCTAACTTGACCAAATTTGCTTGTTGATATCCTGCGATATGATAGTCGAAAGAAGCGTAACCTTTTGATATAGATTTTAATTTATCGTAGAAGTCGAAAACGATTTCGCTCAATGGCATCTGGAACTTAAGTTCGACGCGGTCGGTGGTGAGATATGTCTGGTTCATCAAGACACCGCGTTTGTCGATGCAAAGCTTCATGATAGAACCGACGAATTCATTCTTGGTGATGATTTCTGCTATGATGAAAGGTTCGTCGATATGATCGAGTTTCGTTACTTCAGGGAGACCGCTTGGGTTGTGAACGTCGAGTTCTTCGCCATCGGTGAGATATGCCTTGAAAGAAACGTTAGGCACTGTTGTGATTACGTCCATATTGAACTCACGGTCGAGGCGTTCTTGTACGATTTCCATGTGGAGCAAACCGAGGAAACCGCAGCGGAATCCGAAACCGAGAGCTGCTGATGACTCAGGTTCCCATACCAATGAAGCGTCGTTGAGTTGTAATTTCTCCAATGAAGCGCGGAGTTCTTCGTAGTCGTCAGCACTCACGGGATAGACGCCAGCGAAAACCATTGGCTTGACATGTTCGAAACCTTCGATAGGTTTTTCGCAAGGACGTTCAACGTGAGTGATGGTGTCGCCGACCTTAACTTCAGAAGAAGTCTTGATACCAGAGATGATATAACCTACGTTACCAGCAGAAAGCTCGTCTTTTGGAACTTGTTTGAGTTGAAGCACACCGATTTCGTCAGCGTGGTATTCCATCTTCGTTGCGAAGAATTTCACGAGTTCGTCTTTGCGTATTGTTCCGTTGAAGATACGGAAGTAAGCGATGATACCGCGATATGAGTTGAATACTGAGTCGAAGATGAGAGCCTGCAGTGGAGCGTTAGGGTCGCCCTTTGGTGCAGGGATTCTGTTGACGATAGCTTCGAGGATTTCTTCGATGCCTATATTATTACGTGCGCTGCAGCGTAAGATGTCGGAGCGGTCGCAGCCGATGAGGTCAACGATCTGGTCTTCCACCATTTCTGGGTTCGCACTGTCCATATCTATTTTGTTGATGACAGGGATTATTTCAAGGTCGTGTTCCATCGCCATATAGAGGTTGGAGATGGTCTGAGCCTGGATGCCCTGTGTGGCGTCGACGACTAATAATGCGCCTTCGCAAGCTGCGATAGAACGTGATACTTCGTAAGAGAAGTCGACGTGACCGGGAGTGTCGATGAGGTTGAGGGTGTAGTTGACACCGTCTTTAACATAATTCATCTGGATGGCGTGGCTCTTGATGGTGATGCCGCGCTCGCGTTCCAAATCCATATCATCGAGAACCTGGTTGACTAACTCTTTCTGTGATAAAGTCTTAGTGTTCTCTAAAAGTCTGTCTGCCAATGTGCTCTTACCATGGTCGATATGAGCTATAATACAAAAGTTTCTAATCTTATCCATATTGGCGCAAAGATACAAAAAGTCAATAGACAACGGACAACAGACAACAGATTTTTTTTAAATTAGGAATTAGGAGTTTTAGCCCTGAAGGGGCGAAACAAATATAGGGTAAGGCAATTCGCCTTATTAGTTAGGAGTTGGTGATTAAAATTATAATTTTTTTGAAAAAAAGTTGATGTAGTGTTACATATATTTTTATAAAAAATGTAAATTTGCAGGTTTGAAAAGAAAAATATATTTCAAATTTGTTTAAACTATTTTAAAACTATAAAAACATAAAAGTATGGCAAAAATTAAAGTGGGTATTAACGGTTTTGGTAGAATAGGCCGTTTCGTTTTCAGAGCTGCTCAAACTCGTAATGACATTGAAATAGTCGGTATTAACGACTTGTGTCCAGTTGACTATTTAGCATATATGTTGAAATATGACACAATGCACGGTCAATTCGACGGCACAATAGATTTCGACGTAGAGAAAAACCTCCTCATCGTCAATGGTAATCCAATCCGCATCACTGCAGAAAAAGATCCAGCAAACTTGAAATGGAATGAAGTAGAAGCTGAATACGTTGTTGAATCAACAGGTTTGTTCCTTTCAAAAGATAAAGCACAAGCTCACATCGAAGCTGGTGCTAAATACGTTGTTATGTCAGCTCCTTCAAAAGACGACACTCCAATGTTCGTTTGCGGCGTTAATGAAAAAACATACGTTAAAGGAACTCAATTCGTTTCTAACGCTTCATGTACAACAAACTGCTTAGCTCCAATCGCTAAAGTTTTACACGATAACTTCGGTATCGAAAGCGGTTTGATGACAACAGTTCACTCAGTTACAGCAACACAAAAGACAGTCGACGGTCCATCATTGAAAGACTGGCGTGGCGGTCGCGCAGCATCAGGTAACATCATCCCTTCATCAACAGGCGCTGCTAAAGCTGTTGGTAAAGTTATCCCTGAATTGAACGGTAAACTCACAGGTATCTCAATGCGTGTTCCTACATTAGACGTTTCTGTTGTTGACCTTACAGTTAACCTTCAAAAACCTGCTTCAAAAGAAGCTATCTGCAAAGCTATGAAAGAAGCTTCAGAAGGTGAACTCAAAGGCGTTCTCGGTTACACAGAAGACGCAGTCGTTTCTTCAGACTTCTTAGGCTGCACATTGACATCAATCTTCGACGCTAACGCTGGCGTTTATCTTACAGACACATTCGTAAAAGTCGTTTCATGGTACGACAACGAAATCGGTTATTCAAATAAGGTGTTAGACCTTATCGCACATATGGCCACAGTTAATGGCTAATGACAAATGACTAAAGTCTAAAGGATTTTAGAAACTCAGAATCTCGTAAAGGGGTTCTGAGTTTTTTTATTCCTTAATATTTGTATCGTGTTTAAAAATATTTAACTTTGCAGATTGTATTGCAATTGTTTAATTTACAAACGGACTCTGTTACTGATAATCAAAATGTAAGAGTCTATTTTTAAAAACATTTTTTATGAAAAAGTATTTTATTTTATTGGCTGTTGTGACATTGCTGATGTCATGCGGCAAAACCGAAAAACCTACTGTTGTGACAACCGATGTCTTGAATGTGACAGAAACTTCAGCTACATGTACTGGAAATGTTGAGTCTGACGGCGGAGCAGAAGTGACAGCGAAAGGCGTCTGCTGGAGCAAAGAACAAAATCCTACGATAGAAGATAATAGCACAAATGAAGGCGGCGGAATTGGAACGTTCACTTCTGAACTTAGAGACTTAGCATCTCAGACAACTTATTACGTCAGAGCATACGCTACAAATGAAGCTGGAACAGCATACGGCGAAGAAAAAAGTTTTACAACATTAGAAGCAAATAACGAAGAACCGGAAACTCCAGAAACTCCGGAAACTCCAGAAGAACCTGAAACACCAGAAGAACCAGAAGTTCCTACAATAAATGGTTATGAATATGTTGACTTGGGTTTGCCAAGTGGTTTGAAATGGGCAACTCACAATGTAGGTGCATTGGAACCTCAAGAAGTAGGATCTTATTTCGCTTGGGGAGAAGTGAAAGCAAAAGAATCATTCCCAATGGATAGCGACACTTATGGCGTTGTTATGGGTGACATCTCAGGTGATGTGAATTACGATGTTGCAGCATCAGCATGGGGCTCAACATGGAGAATGCCAACAGAAGCAGAAGCAAGAGAGTTGAAAGACAACTGTACTTTTGAATGGGTTATGATAAACAATTACTTGCAAGGCTGTTTCGTGAAAGGTCCTAACGGAAACGAAATATATCTCCCATCAGGAGGATTCATGACAAATGAAACAGTGGACTTCTTTGACAGCGAAGGTGCATACTGGCTTTCAACACCAGACCCAACAGATGCTGGATATTCTTGTTTCTTCTATTTCTATAATACAAACTTCTGCAATGTAGGTTGGTTCAGCCGTTATGCAGGTTTGTTGGTACGACCAGTGTCGGAATAAATGATGTAGAGACGTCACCCCTGTGGCGTCTGAAATATAAATGTTGAGACGTTGCTTCATTGTGGCGTCTCATTTTTTATTATTTTTTTTTAACAAACCCTATTGATTTTCGGAAAAAAGCATATTAACTTTGCAAGTTCAAATACGGAAAATATGAATTATCCTGACACTTATTCCAAGGAAGAGCAGCTTGAAATGGACAAGCAGTACGATGTTTTGTTAAAGGCATGGACTGGCGATAAAAAAGAAGCTGATATAGAACTCGTTAAAAAAGCTTATGAATTTGCGGCTTTGGCTCATAAAGACGCTCGTCGTAAGTCGGGCGAGCCTTACATCTTCCATCCGATAGCAGTGGCGATTATCGTGGCAGAGGAAATTGGAATGGGCGCGACGTCAATAACAAGTGCGCTCCTTCACGACGTGGTCGAGGATACAGAATATACCGTGGAATATATTTCTCAAGAGTTTGGTCCTAAAGTCGCTCGTGTGGTGAAAGGTCTTACCAAACTCAGCAGCATTGATTTTCAAAACAGCATCGAAAGCATTCAGGCAGAAAACTATCGTAAGATAGTGAATACCATGTCGGAAGACATACGCGTCATTCTTGTGAAACTCGCCGACAGACTGCATAATATGAGGACTTTGGAGTCGATGGCGCATCATAAACAACTGAAAATAGCATCCGAAACGGTGTCTTTTTATGCGCCTCTGGCGTTCCGTCTCGGATTGTTCGCCATAAAATCAGAACTTGAAAACCTTTGCCTTAAATATATAAATCCTCAGGTCTATGAATCTATTTCTCTGCAAATAAGCGAGATACGAGACAAGAAAATCAAAGAACTTGAAGAGTTTATCGCACCTATCAAAGAAGAATTAGAAAAGGAAGGCATTAAGGCAGAACTGAAAATCATTGAAAGAAGTCAGAGCAGCCTTTGGGAAAGAATGCGTAAGTTCGGACTTTCTTTAGACGAAATATATGACGCTTACGTGTTGAGAATCATCATTGATTGCCCTGCTGAAATTGAAAAGATTCAGTGCTGGCAGACATTCGGCGTGATGACGATGTTCTATCGCCCTAATAATTCAAGGTTAAGAGACTGGCTCTCATTTCCAAAGACGAACGGATACGAGTCAATTCACGCTGTCTTCATGAGCAAACAAGGCAACTGGATTGAAACGCAGATTAGAACACGAAGGATGAATATCATCGCTGAGCGCGGCGTGATGGCATACCTTAAATATAAGAACGATGTCAACGCCGCTGAAAATACTCTTAAGTTGTGGCTTGACAATGTGATAGACCTCACCAACTCCAGCGATTCGTCGGCAGTGGAATTCATCAATAGTTTTAAACTCGATTTGTTCAGCGACGAGATTTGCGTCTTCACTCCAAAAGGCGAGATGAAAAGAATGCCTAAAGGTGCAACAGTACTTGACTTTGCATATATGATTCACAGTGAGATTGGCAATCATTGCATCGGCGCTAACGTCAATAAGAAACTGACAACCATTGATTATGTTCTTAATATGGGCGATCAGGTGGAAATCATCACCTCGCAACATCAGCATCCGCAGGAGAAAAGCTTCGACTTCCTTGTCACATCCTTGGCGAAGACACGTCTGAAAGCCGGCGTCAAAGACTATAAGAGGTCGTTTAAAGAAGACGGAAAAACCAAGCTGCAAGAATATTTCGATAAGTTGAACGTCGAGTTTACAAAACAAAACAGAAATTTTGTGGCAGAAAAACTCGGTTTGGCTGGACGTATAGACCTATATTATAATGTGTCGATAGGCAGATTCAATTTCCAAGATATTGAAGCGATTTTCAAAAATCCACAGAATAGTTCTAACTCCTTATTAAAGATATTGACGTTCGGATTAGTAGGCTCCACATCATCTAAGTCAGTGTCAAAGTCAGAGTCGGTGTCAAAGTCAGAATCGGAGTCAAACGATTTAGGATACACTATATCAACATGTTGCAATCCTATTCCTGGAGATGATGTCGTGGCGATAACATTCCCGAACCAGCCGGTTCAATTGCATCGTCCTGATTGTCCAAAGGCGATAGAGCTTATGGCGAAATACGGCAAGAACATCGTCAAGGCAAAATGGCAGTTCTCTGAAGACATTGCGTTTATGGCGACCTTGAAGATTTCTGGCGTCAATAAGTTAGGTTTCGGAACGGAATTGTTCGCGCTTCTCAGCGAGGGATTCAAACTTGACCTTTATTCCATCAAGATGCAAAGCGAAGGCGGAATGGTTGATGTGACAGTTTCATTTTATGTTAATAATCTGCGACAATTGGAGACAGTCATCGATAGTTTGAGAAAAATGGACCTCGTCAAAAAGGTGATGAGAATAGAAAGAAACATTGAAAGTTAAGGACTTACTTTCTCTGAAAAAAATAATTTATTTTCTTTGCTTGCGTACTGAGATTTTTACTAATTTTGAACGCTAAATAGATATACTTTCCGTATGCACTCCATTTTGCGAGTGATATTTAGCCTTAGTTTTTGTAAATTATTAAAAATCAATAAAGAATTATGGCAAAAATAGATTTGCTTCTTGGATTGCAGTGGGGCGACGAAGGTAAAGGTAAAGTCGTCGACGCTCTTACACCTAAGTATGATATAGTAGCTCGTTTTCAAGGCGGACCAAATGCTGGTCACACTATCGAGTTCGATGGCAAGAAATTCGTCTTGCACACAATTCCTTCAGGTATCTTCAACGAAGGTTGTGTCAATGTAATCGGTAACGGCGTTATCATCGATGCTAAGATATTCAAAGATGAAATCGACAAACTCTCAGAAAGCGGCATTGACATCAAAGACCGTCTCTTGATTTCAAACAAGTCACATCTCATCATCCCAACACACCGTGCCCTCGACGCTGCTAACGAAAAAGCACTTCAAAAAAATAAAATCGGTTCTACTTTAAAAGGTATCGGACCTACATATACAGACAAGACAGCACGTCGCGGATTACGTATAGGCGACATCGCTGCCGACGACTTCAAGGCTCGTTATGAGAGACTTAAAAACACTCACCTCGCTCAGATTAAAAACCTCGACTTCGATATGAGCACTCTCACTCTCGATAATATGTCATTTGAACAATATGAACAAGAGTGGTTCAAAGCTATCGAGTTCTTGAAACAATTCCAATTCATTGAAAGCGAATATTTCATCAATAAATCTATCGCTGAAGGCAAACGCGTCCTCGCAGAAGGCGCACAAGGAACACTCCTCGATGTTGACTTCGGAAGCTATCCTTTCGTTACATCATCGTCAGCTATCGCTGCTGGCGCTTGCTCAGGTCTCGGCGTTGCTCCAAGCAAAATCGGTAAGGTATACGGTATCTTCAAAGCTTACTGCACACGCGTCGGTACAGGTCCTTTCCCAACAGAATTGTTCGATGAAGTAGGCGAGAAGTTACGTAAGAACGGTCATGAATTCGGTTCAACAACAGGCCGCGCTCGTCGTACAGGTTGGCTCGACCTCCCAGCTCTTAAATATGCTGTCATGCTCAATGGCGTAACCGACCTCATGATGATGAAAGCTGACGTCATGGACGACTTTGAAGAAATTCAAGTCGCTACAGCTTATAACTACAAAAACGAAGAAATCGACTTCCTCCCATTCGACGCTTGCACTCAGACAATGACTCCAGTCTTGAAGACTTTCAAAGGATGGAACCAAAAGATAGAAAAAAATATCCCTGCCGAATTGAACGATTATATCGAATTCATCGAGAATTATATCGGCGTGCCTATCACATTGGTGTCTTACGGTCCTGACCGCAGCGAATGTATAGAGAGAGCTAAGAACTAAAAACTAAGAGCTAAGAACTTAATGATAATATAAGGACGCATTAAAAAAGTGCGTCCTTAATTTTAAAATGAAATTTGTTATGAAAAATAATGTAATTAAAATAATGAGTAAGGTTTGTGCTTTTGCATTTGTCTTGATGCTTATGATGTCTTGTAATGATACAACTCATTTCATTTCAGATGCACAGCAAAGAGCTGACGTGAAAACTGACTTAGAAACTAAGATGGCGGAATTTCCTAACGGAGATTATTTCAATATCTTGAATGAAGAAATGCCTCAAAATGAAAAAGAAGCATTGGAATTTTTATATGCTTATATGTTTGACGGCGACATCACCGACTACAGCGGCGAGTTTTATCATAACAATGTGAAAGCTGCTTTCAAGGCAAGAGAAGAGATGCCTTGGGGAAAAGACATTCCTGAAAGAGAATTCAACCACTTCGTGATGCCAGTCAGAGTCAACAATGAAAACCTTGACGACTCACGTTTCGTGTTTTATGAAGAGTTGAAAGACAGAGTGAAAGACTTGTCATTATATGACGCTGTCTTGGAAATAAACCACTGGTGCCACGAGAAAGCCAACTACAAAGGCTCCGACTCAAGAACAAGTTCTCCACTTGCAACAGTGAAGACCTCATGGGGACGCTGCGGTGAAGAGTCTACATTCCTCGTAGCAGCATTGCGCGCTATGTGTATCCCAGCACGTCAGGTGTACACTCCTCGCTGGGCTCACTGCGACGACAATCACGCTTGGGTTGAAGCATACGTCGACGGCGAGTGGTATTTCCTCGGTGCCTGCGAACCAGAACCAGTGCTCGACCTCGGTTGGTTCAACGCTCCAGCATCACGCGCACTCCTGCTTCACACTCGCGTGTTCGGTCGTTATTACGGACCAGAAGAAGTGATTAGCGTGACACCAAATCATACAGAGATAAACGTCGTTGATGATTATGCAGAAACGTCAAAGATGATTGTGAAAGTCGTTGATGCAAATGGCAACGCTTTGCCTGACGTAAATGTTGAATTTAAAATATTCAACTATGGCGAGTTCTGCAGCGTCGCTGTTAAGAAGACAGACGCAAATGGCGAGACATGGATGACAGCTGGCAATGGCGACATGATGGCTTACGCAACAAAAGACGGCAAATTCGGATTTGAAGAAATGCCTTTCGGAAAGAAAGACGAACTCGTCATCGTCCTCGATAAGGAAGAAGGAATGGAAATGGTGATAGAATACGACATCACTCCTCCTGCACAAAACGCCAAGATGCCAGAAGTGACAGCAGAGATGCGCGCTGAAAACGACAGACGCTTCGCTTACGAAGACTCAATAAGAAATGCTTACATCGCTTCATTCCCACGCGATATCGAAGACCAAGAAGTTCTCGCATTGATAGAAAAATCATGGGGTAACTATCAGACAATATTAGACTTTATCGCTTATGCTGAAAAGAATAACAAACGCCAGATGGCTTTAAATCTTCTTAAAGAAATAAGCGACAAAGACTTGCGCGACGTCACTATGGACGTGCTCGTCGATAACCTCGATTATACTGTAGAAGGCGAAGGCGAGACATATAACGCTTACATCTTGAACCCACGCGTTTCAAGTGAGATGATAAGACCTTATAAACAAGAACTTTCAAATTATTTCAATAAAGAACAAGCTGAGCAATTCAGAAACAACCCACAAGAACTCGTTGAATGGGTAGTTGAAAACATCACGACAAATAACAACGCTCGTATCATCATGTTACCAACAAGCGTTATCAAATCAATGGTGACAGACTATCGCTCAAGAGGCATCTTCTTCGTTTCTATGGCACGTTCGCTCGGCATCGCTTCACGTATCGACCCAGTGACAGGCAAGATTCAATATATCAAAGACAACAACTGGATTGACGTTAACTTTGAAGAAGAAGTTGCAGAAGCAACACCAACACGTCAAGGCATTTTGATGGCGAAATACGTCCCTTCAGGCGCATTGACAGACCTTCGTTATTACACACATTTCTCTATCAAGAAGTTCAACGGCAAGAGATTCGACTTGCTTGCTTACGACGCTAAAGACCCAGGCATGGATTTCGGTGAACAATATTCTACATTATTTGAAAATGGTCTCGCCCTCGACCCTGGCTACTATGTCATGACAACAGGAACACGTCTTTCAGACGGCAGCGTGCTCGCTCGCACTACATTCTTCAATATAGAATCCGATAAGACTACAAACATTGATTTGGTTATGAGAGAACCAGAAAAAGGTTTGAGAATAATTGGCAACTTCAATTCGGAGAATGTGTATACTCAGACTCAGACACAGACAAGTTTGTTGGCAACAACAGGTCGCGGATTTTATGTCCTCGGACTTTTGGACGGAGGCAGTGAGCCGACTACACACGCAATGCTTGACATCGCTGCTGTTAAAGATCAGTTGGATAAATGGGGCAGAAGTTTCGTGTTCTTGTTCCAAAACGAAGAGCATAAGAAAAACTTCGAACTCAAGAACTTCCAAGGTCTTCCAGAAAATCTCACATTTGGTCTTGAAGACGGAACGATGTTGAAAGAAATCGTTGCCAACATGCGACTCCAAAATAACAACCTACCTATATTTATAGTGGCAAACACACAAAACGAAATCGTATTTATCTCACAAGGATACACGATAGGGTTAGGGGAACAATTGACAAAAGTAATCAATGAGTTATGATAAAAAAGACAGCTTTCGGGCTGTCTTTTTTTTTAGACACCGAGACACCGAGTCGCCAAGTAGAGACGTCACCCTTGTGGCGTCTCAATCCCCAGTGGCGTCTCAATCCCCAGTGGCGTCTCAATCTCCAGTGGCGTCTCGCGCAAAGAGCTGTCAGTAGTTTAAATTTGAAAACGGAAAGTTGAAAATCTGTAGGGACGTGATTTATCGCGTCCTGAAACATAAATCTAATTGAAAATTTAAAACGGATGCGTCTTTGCATTTGGAACGGCATTCAAAATAAAAACAAATTTTTGTTTTGATTTTAAAAAAATATTTTTTACTTTAGAGGTGCTGTTTTTTTAAAAGTGAAATTGGTGTATAATAAATTAAAAACCAATTGGTTATGAGAAAAATGATAAGGTTTTTGTTTTGTGCAATCGTGTTCTGTATGATAATTTTATCAGAGAATAAAGTGTTGCAGGCTCAGAATGACTCGTTTTTTTATGAAAATATAGAT
>JAZOSA010000113.1:0-8568 GCA_045656905.1 Bacteroidales bacterium | reverse complement strand
GTCAAATCATTAGAAATGGAGACAGTATCATTGAAAAGATAAAATTCATTTTCTGATGACAAATCTTTTATGACGAGTTTAAAACCAGATTCAATTGGATAAATTTTGAAGTTTTCTGCATAAGAAACTATGTTTAAGGTGTCGTTCATTTTCTCGTCCAATTTCGTTTCTTTAGAAACTGTATTGCACGAACTCATTATGTAAATTATTGAAAATAAAACGACTATAAGTTTTTTCATAATAATATTTTCCTATGCACTTAATTCAAAAAAAATCTCGTCAAAGATAGTAAAAAAGGTATTTTACACAGACCAAAAACTCAGAAAAAATAATTATCTTTGTAGGCTTAACAAATAAAATTTTTAGAGATGGGATTTAACTTTTTTAATATGCCTAAACCAAGGACTTTCAATTACACACCTCGTTACTATGATCCTGCAAAAGAAGCTCTTGAGAAGAAAAAGGCGGCTATGGGATTAGATTCCAAGCTTTCTGAGGAGGAAAAACGCAGAATGAGAATCAGAAGAGGATTTGGATACGCCCCAGAGGAAATGGAGGAAAAGAGGCAATTTGGTTTCAAAGGAATACGTAATGTCGTGTTCATCGGCTCAATTGTTCTTTTGGTGTATCTTATCTTCGGAACGCCTGTAATTGAAAACTTCATTGAAATGTTTCTTAGTTTAGGAAAATAAAAATCAATAATTTATGTCCTTCGATATAATCAAATTATTACCCGATTCAGTAGCCAATCAGATTGCGGCAGGCGAGGTTATACAACGTCCTGCTTCTGTCGTTAAAGAGTTGATGGAAAACGCATTAGACGCTGGTGCGACTCAGATTGACTTATACATTAAAGACGCTGGCAGAACATCGATTACTGTCATTGACAACGGTTGCGGAATGTCTGAAACAGACGCGCGTCTTTGTTTTGAGCGTCACGCTACATCCAAGATTAAAAAAGCAGAAGACTTGTTCTTAATCAAGACGATGGGATTTAGAGGCGAGGCTCTTGCTAGTATAGCCGCTGTGGCTCAAGTCGAACTGATGACACGTCGTGCTGATGACGAATTGGGAACAAAGATACTCATCGAAGGCTCGGTTGTTAAGGAACAACTGCCAAAACCAATGTCTGTCGGAACTAATTTCACGGTAAAAAACTTGTTTTTCAATATACCTGCTCGTCGTAACTTCTTGAAATCTAATGAAGTCGAGATGCGTCATATCACAGACGAGTTTTTCCGTGTAGCTATGATGAATCCAGAGGTCGGTTTCTCTCTTACAAGCAATGAAAAAGAGATTTATCATTTGCCAAAAGGAAACCTAAAACAAAGAATAGTGGGGCTTTGCGGAAAAGATTACGACAAAAAACTGCTTCCTGTACAACAAGAGACAGAAACGGCCACAATAAACGGTTTCATCGTGAAACCTGAATTCTTAAGAAAGACAAGAGGAGAGCAGTATTTCTTTGTAAATAAGCGTTTTATAAAGCACGCATATCTACATCATGCAATAGAAAACGCTTACCAGGAACTCATTCCAAAAGATTGTTTCCCTGGTTATTTTATTGATATTGAAATAGATCCAAAAGAAATTGATATCAATATACATCCAACAAAGACAGAAGTCAATTTCCAAGATGTTAAACTGGTCTATGCGATACTTCATTCAGCAGTACGTAAAGCAATAGGACAGAATAACTTAGCACCGATGTTGGACTTTGACGTGACTCCAGACTTAGGTTTTGACTTCGGTGAGGCAAGCAGAATGGATCGTCCTGTCGTAGAACCAAAAATTGATTTCAATCCAAGTTTCAATCCATTCAAGTCGCAGCCACAAACGCGTCATTCTTCAGGAAATTGGAAGATATTATACGAAGATAATAATGATACTGTTGCAAGTAACATCAATAAAATCAGTGACTTTGATGATGTTAATATGGCGACTGTCGTTGATAATAGGAATCTTTATATTCAGTTGCAGCAGTCATATATCGTAACAACGATGAAATCGGGACTTCTTATTGTAGACCAACATCTTGCACACATGAGAATATTGTACGAAAAGTATCTCAGAGAGATGGAAAATAGTATGGAGATGTCGGCATCACAACAAGAGTTGTTTCCTCAACATATCACGTTGGGAACTAACGATGCTTCGTTATTAAAAGAGATAATGCCTGATTTAGAGAAGATTGGATTCAGAATACAACAGATGAACTCGACTACATTCATCATCAACGGAACGCCTGCCGACAGCAAAAACAACGATGCGGTGACGCTTCTTGAAAAGATTTTGGATATGTATAAAACAAATATCGTTGATTTGAAGTTAGATAAAAAACTGAATCTTGCACGTACATTAGCGTCGCAATTGGCAATAAAATCAGGACAGTCGTTGAATCCTATTGAAATGCAAGATCTTATCGACCGTCTGTTTGCCTGTGCTGTCGCTGAAGTTTCTCCTGATGGCAAGAAAATATACACGATATTGAATGTTAATGAATTAAAAACACGACTAAACTAATATGAGTGATTTCAGACCAAGCGGTTTTGCTGTTTTGCCAACAGTGGTTAAAAACCTTTTGATAATTAACGCCTTATTTTTCTTAGCGACAATAGCAGCAGATGAAGTCCTTCACATCGACCTTAAAGATTATCTCGGTCTTCATTATATCGGAGCATCTGATTTTAAACCATATCAACTTGTGACTTATATGTTTATGCACGGCGACTTCGGTCACTTGTTCTTTAATATGTTCGCGCTGTGGATGTTCGGCAATACATTGGAAAACATCTGGGGACCAAACCGATTCTTGCTTTTCTACTTCGCATGCGGAATAGGAGCGGGATTTGTTCAGGAATTGGTGCAATACATTCAATATGCAACGACATTACAAGGTTACACGAATGTCAATATGGGCGGACATATAATTCCTATGAGTCAGTATCTCAATCTGTTGACAACAGTTGGCGCATCAGGAGCGGTATACGGAATCTTGCTGGCATTCGGTATGATGTTCCCGAATTCAACATTATACATATACTTTGCAATTCCGATCAAAGCCAAGTGGTTCGTGTTGATTTATGGTATAATTGAACTTTTCGCAGGATTAAGCGCAGTTGATAATGTGGCACATTTCGCACATCTTGGCGGTATGCTGTTCGGCTTGATTTTGATTCTTTATTGGAAAAAGAAAGGAAACCTTTATTAATATGCGACCTTCTCAAAATAACATATTAGACGTTTTAAAAAGCTTTTTCTTGCAAAAGAATATGCTGTCACGTCTTATGTTAATAAATATTGTGATTTGGCTTGTATGCTTGTTTATTAGCGTATTTACATGGCTTTTTAACATCAGCGACATCTCTTTCGTGACGAAGTTATTCGCTGTGCCTTCCGACATCTCAGCGTTAGGTGAAAAACCTTGGAGTGTGTTCACGTATATGTTTCTTCAAGAACGATTCGGACATTTGTTTTTCAATATGTTAATGCTTTATTATGGCGGTAAAATCTTCCTTCAATATTTCTCAGAGAAACAATTGTTGTTGACTTACATCTTCGGCGGATTGTTCGGATCCTTGTTTTTTATATTGGCTTTCAATGCGTTTCCTGTATTTGAAGAGATGAAAGGTCACGCTTTTGCATTAGGTTCTTCCGCATCAGTATTGTCAATTTTGATAGCAGCAGCGACATATCGCCCTGATTACACATTGAATCTTTTCTTGCTAGGACAAGTCAGGATGAAATGGGTCGCTATCGTATTCGTTGTCATTGACTTTTTAAGCATAACAAAAGGAAACTCAGGCGGTCACATCGCACATCTCGGAGGCGCACTGTGGGGATTCTTATATGCCTTAATGCTGAAAAGCGACTTCGATATCTATAAAATTTTTAAGAAAAAAGCTAAAATCAGAGTCAAGACCGTGAACTCTGAAAATTATCACAGAAGACCTAAGACCGACGAGCAATACAATGCTGAACGTGCTCAGGAACAAGAAGATGTAGACAGAATACTTGAGAAAATAGCAAAAAGCGGATATTCAAGTTTAAGCGATAAGGAAAAGGAATTTTTATTCAGACAAAGTAAAAAATGAGATAGTATGGAAGATAACGTAAAAGAAAAAAGAAAGAATACTTTTTTGCAAGGATTTGGCAAAGCAACGATAGGAATCTGTGGAATTGTGGGGTTGTTGTCGTCGTTCCTTTGCGCTATATGTCCGCTAATCAATCCTTCAACATTTGTATGGACGGCATTTTTCGGACTAGCATTTTGGTTGATATTATTCGCTAATATAACAATTCTCATAATCTTAATATTCTTAAAGTCAAGAAGAACATTGCTAATCCCAATAGTTGCTTTGTTATTTTCAATACCTGGCGTTATTAAATCATATTCCTTTGGGGAAAGTAAAGATGAGGTCGACACTATCAAAGTCATGACATACAATGTTGGTGTGTTCAGAGACTTTAAAGTCAAGGAACGCAGTGTCTCTGAAGTTAAAAAGTCTTTGGCAAAACTCGTGAAAGAAGAGAATCCTGATGTTTTATGTCTGCAGGAATCAGGTAAATGGCCAAATAACGCAGTCTATAAATTTTCTCAAATGATTGGTTATAAATATTATAGCGCGAATCTGGTAAATGGCAATAGTTATTTTTCAAAATATCCAATAGAAAATGTTGGCAGTTTTGAAAATGAAAATGATATAAAGAAATTTGCAGACATAAAGAAGATAAGGATAAGCAAAGAAAAATCATTTTATTTGGTTAATTGCCATTTCAATTCTTTTGGAATTTCAAAGGAAGAAATTGAATATATCAACGATACGAGAAACATTGTAAAAGACAAGGAGACTCATGGTAAGTCAGTGATTTCAAAGTTAACAAGAGGTTTTAAATTAAGGACAAAGACTACAGAACGCTTGATTAAGAAACTGCCCAAAGATAAACATCCTCTTGTTATTTGCGGAGACTTCAACGACACTCCGATGTCGTACACATACAATCAGATGAAGAATGCAGGTTTGAAAGACGCATTCATCACTGTTTCAAAAGGAATCGGCAAGACATATTGCGGATCGCTTCCATTGTTGAGGATAGATTATTTCTGGTATAATGATAATGTTGAAGTTGTTGATTATAATAGAATTGACCAAACTACATCGGATCATTATCCATTGGTTTTGACATTTAATATCAATAAAGACTAGAGGAGTAGAGATGAATTTCAAGTTGGCGTCGAATTTCAAGCC
Organism: Bacteroidales bacterium; assembly: GCA_045656905.1. Taxonomy (GTDB): domain Bacteria; phylum Bacteroidota; class Bacteroidia; order Bacteroidales; family F082; genus Limimorpha. The sequence continues at coordinate 3,319 of JAZOSA010000113.1, read as the reverse complement.
TACTGGCGACCAGCCGCGAGCCATAGAGCAGCTTAAACAAGGAATACTTAATGGCGAGCGGTATCAGACACTTTTGGGTGTGACGGGTTCAGGAAAGACATTCACAATAGCGAATTTGCTTAAAGAAGTGAATCGTCCTGCATTGATACTCAGTCACAACAAGACTTTAGCAGCGCAGCTCTACAGCGAATTCAAGCAGTTCTTCCCTGAAAACGCGGTCGAATATTTCGTTTCTTATTACGACTACTATCAACCGGAAGCCTTTATTCCTCAGACAAATACATATATCGAGAAAGACCTTTCGATAAATGATGAAATAGAGAAACTGCGTCTCAGCGCAACAACATCATTACTTTCAGGTCGTAGAGATATTATCGTAGTATCTTCTGTTTCATGTATTTATGGTATCGGTAATCCCGACGACTTCGGCAAGAACGTAATTTATATAGAAGTAGGAAAACAGATTCTAAGAGATGATTTGTTGAGAAAACTATCTGATTCTCTTTATAGTCGCAACGACATTGAATTCACACATGGCAAATTTAGAGTCAAAGGTGATACTGTCGATGTCTTTCCGGCTTATGCTGATATTGCCTACAGAATCATATTTTGGGACGACGAAATCGAGGAAATAGAGTCGTTTGATCCAGTCAATGGCACTCGTATTGAAGCACTTTCGAGTTTGACATTATTCCCAGCCAATATCTTCGTCACGTCAAAAGACAAGATAAAATCCGCTACCAATGACATCCAACTCGATATGTTCAAGCAAGTTGAATATTACAAAGAGATTGGTAAGTTTGAAGAAGCCAAACGCCTTGAAGACCGAGTATGCTATGATATTGAGATGATTAGAGAACTCGGATATTGTAGCGGCATTGAGAATTACTCACGTTATTTCGACGGTCGCGAACCAGGAACACGGCCTTTCTGTCTGATAGACTATTTCCCAGATGACTTCATCACCATCATTGATGAGAGTCATGTCACCGTTCCTCAGATTCACGCCATGTATGGCGGCGACAGATCTAGAAAGCAGACTTTGGTGGAATACGGATTCCGTCTGCCATCAGCATTGGATAACAGACCACTTAAATTTGATGAGTTTGAATCACTTACAGGACAAACAGTTTATGTAAGCGCAACGCCAGCAGATTACGAATTACAAAAAACCGAAGGCATTTATGTGGAACAGCTCATTCGTCCAACAGGATTGTTAGACCCAATAATTGAAGTGCGTCCATGCAAAAACCAAGTCGATGACTTGATAAACGAAATCCATAGGGTAGTGGAAGGCGGACAAAGAGTCTTGGTGACGACGCTTACAAAACGAATGGCGGAAGAACTTACACGTTACCTTAACAACCTGAATATCAATACACGATATATTCACTCTGATGTTGATACATTAGAAAGAATAGAGATTATGACAGGTTTGAGAAGCGGTATCTTCGATGTCTTGGTCGGAGTCAACTTACTCCGTGAAGGTTTAGATTTACCTGAAGTTCAGCTCGTTGCGATTATGGATGCCGACAAAGAAGGTTTCTTGAGGTCAGAACGTTCCTTGACGCAGACTGCAGGACGTGCTGCTCGTAATGCCGACAGTCTAGTCATTATGTACGCCGACAAAATCACTGATTCTATGCGTAAGACCATTGATGAAACTGCGCGCAGAAGAGAGATACAGATGGCATACAATATCGAACATGGAATCACGCCGAAGACCATCATCAAGGCGATTGACACATCAATGAGCAAGACGCTTTCAAAACAAGGCAAGGATTATCCAACTTTCGATGATAACGTCAGGTCAGTCGCGGAAGAGACACCTATTAATTATAAGTCAGAAAAAGACATCAAGAAGGCGATTCTCGAAGCTAAGAAAGAAATGGAAAAGGCTGTCAAGAACCTTGACTTTATGGAAGCAGCGAAGTATAGAGACTTGATTATTGCATTAGAGGAGAGGATTTGAGAGCTAAGAGCTAAGAACTAAGAACTAAGAACTAAGAACTAAGGCTTTTGACTTATAGACTTATAGACTTATAGACTCATAGACTTGTCTAAGACAAACTTTCAACAAAAGTGAGGAATTTAATAACAAATTTTGATATTTTCTCTCTATTAGGAAATTAACGTTTCCTTTAACTTATTAAATATTGCCGTTAACTTATTTGTTAATTAATTTTTAGTGCAATAGTTTGTACATTTGCTCAAAATTGGTTGGTTGTTTTAGGATCAAACAATGCTGATATCGCAAATTTGTTTTTTTTGTTGTTTTTGGTTTGTTTCATATCAGCGCTTTTCAAAATTTGAGAAATATGTTTGACCAAAGAGAAAGAGTCGGTTTAGGCCGACTTTTTTCGTTATATCCGTTTACTTGCTCATCTTTGCCGAAAACTTGTTTTCATCCAATCGTCGGTATCAGATGAGATTACTTTTGCATCGGTTTTATTAATAATTGTGACGTAATATTCTGCACTCCCAATGCAGAAACGTTTTTCATCAGCCCTTGAGAATGAATCGCTTTTTTGTTGTTTTTTTTCGATTCGACAAAATTCTCGAGGGCTCTTTTTTTGAACTAAGAACTAAGAACTAAGAACTAAGGCTGTTGGCTGTTGAACTGCCCTGAAGGGGCGAAACAAATATAGGATAAGGCAACGCCTTATTAGTTAGGAGTTAGGAGTTTTTTGAATTGAAAGTGGAAAGTTGAAAATGGAAAGTTAATTTTCAGTTTTCAGTTTTCAAATTTCAATTTTTAATCGCCGCCAATGCGTTAGGGATTGGAGCGGCATCCTTTGCGAGCGTTTCGGGAACGAGTTTCGGAGACGGGACGAGGTCACTGAGCTTGTCGAAGTGCCGAAGTCATATTTTGACTTTGTAAGCGGGTCGGAAGCTTAGCGAGCAAAGATATAGCGGAAAGCCCGACGCGTAGCGGAACGCCCAGAAAACAATTCATAATTCATAATGCATAATTCATAATTAAATATATGTCGTTGATGTTCTAATAATTTCAAAAATCTGTTGTTTAATATCTTCAAAAAATCAAATAAAAATTATGTTTAGTAAAAATTATTACTATTTTTGTGTGCGAAAAAACGAGTATTATGAAAATTTTAATGACATTATGTAACGCGGAAGTCATGACTTCATTCGCGACTCCAGAAGCTTGGGGTTGGTTGCTCCAATTCTGTATCATTGCAATTGGATTATTGGCAGGTAACATTTTAAGAAGAAAAGTTCCATTTTTAAGAAAGTCACTTATACCTTCAGCATTATTAGGCGGCGCACTCTTGCTTTTGCTCAAGGCTATTCCAGGAAT
>JAZOSA010000112.1:0-3097 GCA_045656905.1 Bacteroidales bacterium | reverse complement strand
GTCATGTCAAAGTTATAAAAAGAGAACCTGAAAAGCAAAAAGCTGTATTCAATTTTAGCCTACAAAAGTTACAAAACACCCATATAGGCGTAATGGCGGTTGTTTTCAAGCAGAAAAGCACTTGCCTTGCTTTCCTTCCCGGAGTTGCAGGAGGAAAGCAAGGCAAGAATAGTTACCATTAAGTAAAGTTTAGACAAATTCATTCAAGGTCTTCTTTCGTGATTTTGATGTATACATTGGAGAAATAACCTTTTTCGCCATTATTAACCAACTGAAGCATTTCATCCGACAAGGCACTTCGCGGAGTCATGGTTACTTTACCATACACCTCTTCCGAACCATTCTTTATGAGTGTGATATCTGGCGAATTCAACGATAAAGAGTTCCTCTTTCAATAGCAGCAGCATCTATCTGATGCAATGAGCCTATATAAACCGACGAGCCTGCACGTCTACTTACACCCCCGGCATTATACTTAACATGCACCTCAACATCGTTAGAACCCTTCTTCAATGTAATTCTCGCTTCTTTAGCATTTTTAACTCCAACAAGATCTTTACCTTTCAACATAACCGTATATGTAATATTTCCTTTCTTATCACATTTCTTTTCGGTCTTAACGACATCAGATTCCAACATTTTTAAAGGAGTTAATCCTATTCCTCCTGTTATATGCCCATAAGAAAAGTCTTCATCAACACTTTTCTGAAAGAAAGCTTTTTGTCCATCTATCATCAGAAAATTTCTCCTGCTATCAAGGTCTATGCGCCTGCTACTCCCCCACTCTCCCGCATGGAAAGTTACGACAAACCGTTGCTGTTCCAATGCCTTAACAGCTTCTTCATGCAACGATTCCTTGATGGATTTTCCCTCTGCTTTCACTTCTTGGGCAGAAATACCTGCTATCCCCACCCAAAGCATACTCAACAAAAACAATAATCTCTTCATAATTATTCCTTATTTATATTTAACACCAAAAAATAATGACCAATCTTCTTTTTCCATTTCGGAGGAAAACTTCCGTGAAATTTAACGAACTATCGTTCACAAAACTCAAAACATGTTATCTGCTCATAAACCTTGTGTTTATTGTTTTATCATAGTCAGTTCAAGCGTTTAGCTTTGACACAAAATTAAGAACATTACATGAATCTTCCAAAAAAATAAAGGACAAGATGTCTGACATCAGCATTCACAATACACTGTATTACAAACACTTACAGACACCAAAAAAGAACATGTCTGACAACGCCTCAAAATTACTCTCAAAAAGGTTCAGAAGGCATGCCGACAAGGCTATCATCTGCTATTTAGAGAGAAGAAACAGGAACAATTCCTGATGGGACGAAGAAACGGACGCAACCTTTTTACGAAGACGGCTTTTCCGCTGATAAACCGCATCCGGAGTTTCACCCATCACCCACGCCACAAGATGGGCCGACATTCCTGTAAACAACAAACAGGCACGACGGTAATCTGCCTCATCCGGCAAGCCGATCTCACGACGGAAATGAATCATCACATCGTCTAAACATGCATTGACCAACTTCTCCAATTCAGAAAAAGCCTTGTTGCCACTAAAGTATTTTTGTTTCCAGAAAACAACCTCCTTCAAGATCTTCTTTTCCTTCGCATCCTGCTTGACCCATTCATCCTCATACAAAAGAATCCAGCTACCGATAAAATCCAGGCGTTCCTTCAACAACAGGGAAAGGAGCTCCGTTTTCTTCTGAAGCCCATCTTCCAATTCGCATTGCATCCGGTTGGTTTGGCGCATATACTGACGGAAATGCTCATCCCATTGACGAAGCTCTGCCTTCAAGCTATCTATTACGGAATCCGATTGGCTCTTTTGCTCCAACTCCTTCAACAAGGAAGCAACTTTACGATGGCTCTCCAATTCTTTCCGTTGCATTTCCTCGTTCAGCTCATCAATCGTTCTACGGGCTTTTTCCTTTTCCTTCTTTAACTTTCTGAATAGCACATAGACCACAACCGCTAAAAGCACAATAAAGAAAAGAATATAAAGAACACGAAGATTTCTTTCCATCCGTAATTTATAAGCCTCAACTTCCAACCGATCTGACAAGTAATCCCGTTGAGCAGTTAAAATTGGTCGTTGTAAAGCCTCATCGGCCAAACGGTCCTGCAACAATTCCGCTTGCTCCTTAACTTTCAATAATAGCTGAGAATACCCATCTTCATTTCCCATCTCCCTAAGTATATAAGCTTGGTCAATCAAAGTGTACAATCGCAACTGTTCTTTAGATACCTGCCCGTAACATATTTCTGCTTTCCGAAAAGCATCCAAACTTTTAGGAAAATCATAATACTCTCTATAGAGATCTCCCAATTGACTGTAAAGCAATCCCAATGCCAAAGAATCCCGTATCTCTCCTTCCAACTGTTCAGCCTGTGAATATGAAAGAATTGCTTTCAGGTTATCTCCTTCATTGGCATGAACACGCCCCATATAATAATAGGAAAGGAACTTGCTCCGCACATCGTCCTTGTCCTTATAATACTCCCACGCCACCGAAATCAGGGAATCGTTAGTTACATCAATATAGTTCTTGTCCAATGCCTGGCTATGGAGCAAGGCATAACGGGCACGGTTCGATTCCTTTTGGAAAACGTCGAAAGTCAGGGTGCGCAACAGGTTCAAAGCAGAGTCGGGATGCTCGTTCATCACCGCCTCGGCACGGTTCAAGACATCGGTTACGGCTTTAGGGTCTTTGCAAGCAGTGAAAACCAAGAGTAAAAGTAGTATGGATAGAATGTTTTTCATGTGTATTTAGTTTATCTGCAAATGTAGCAATTATTTTAAAAGAAGCAATCTTATCCATTCGCATACATATATACATGAAAGTTTGCTCCCAAACCCTTCACCCTATTCACCATACTTCCATGTATATAGAAAGACAAGAAAACGGGCCTTGACGCACTTGCAAATGCGTCAAGACCCGTGAGTAAATTCGTCAAGGAGTTTTCATCAAAACATCAAGAGGTTTTTGAAAAACCTCTTCATCTTTTTGAAAAAGTCCTGTCAAGTTTTTCAGCAATTATTTTCGGAAAAACTCCCTCAGAAATTGAATTA